>CAZNGK010000006.1:0-25095 GCA_964572575.1 uncultured Thermoplasmatales archaeon
TTAAAGCATAATATACCCATTTCCTCTCACTCTCCACTTTTTTAACCAGTCCTGCCTCTACAAGTTTTGTTAGATGTTTTAACACTGCAGGCTTACTCATTTCAAGCTCTTTTGAAAGCTCTGTAACTGTCATCCTTCTCTCATCCAACTTTTTTAAAAGCTTTACTCTACTCTCAGAGGCGAGCGCCATGAAACTACCTTTATCCAGCACTATTTTCTCATCCATTTGTTCTTAGATGACTAAAATATATATAATAATATGGTTTTCGTTATCCTTAAGGTTATTCTTTTATCCTATGTCTTTCAGTATCCCTCTCGCTGCAATTATTCCTGTTGCTGCAGACGCCACTATGCCCCGAGACAAACCTGCACCATCGCCAGCTACAAAAAAGTTTTGCACGTTTGTCTCCAAATTTTTATTTACAATAAAACGCATTGAATAGAATTTTATCTCTGGAGCATATAGCAATGTAGAATCTTCTGCAACTCCTGGAATGACTTTTGAAAGCCTATCCAGCCCTTCTATTATATCTGTAACTATTCTGTGAGGTAATGCCATTGAAATATCTCCAGGCGTAGCATTATTCAGCGTAGGCTCAACATAAGATTTTTTAATTCTCTGCCAAGTGGAGCGGCGTCCAGCCTTTAAATCGCCGAGCCTCTGTAAAATTGGCATTTTGCCTCCTAAAACTGTTGCCATTGAAGCAATTGCCATCCCATAGGCAGTTGTATTTTCTATGGGCTCAGTAAGTTCTACTCTCACCAAAAGAGCAAAGTTTGTATTGCCTGACTTTTCATTTATTGATGAATGTCCGTTGACAGAAATATAATTTCCATAATCTTCCATGACAACAAATCCATTTGGACAAGTGCAGAATGTGCGGACAAAATCATCATATGTTGGCGTATAAATATGAAATTTTGGATCCCATATTCTATCTATTATATCTTCCATGACTACAGAGGGCACCTCCACTCTTACTCCAATATCTATGGGAGCATGCTTTGTTTTTATTCCTAATTTCTCTGCCTGTTTACTCAGCCATTCTGCTCCACTTCTTCCGACAGCGGCGATAACATAATCTGCTTCTATAATTTCATCTTTCATAATTAAAGAAAATCGCTCACCTTTTTCAATCTCCTTTACTTCTTTTTCAAGTAGAAATCTGACCCCTTTTTCCTCTAACTCTCTTTTTAAGGAAGATATCACTGAAGGAAGTTTATCTGAACCGATATGGCGCTGAGGAATTGGAATAAATCTTATTCCATGCTGTGAAGCAATTTTTTCAAGCTCATCAAGATTTTTTCCATAAAGTTTCTTTGATGCTCCATGTTTAAGAAAAATTTTATCAATCTTTTCTATAAGCGATTGTGCATCTTCTGTAAATTCATTTAAATTTCCGCCAATATCTGCTCTCAAGTTAAGTTTGCCATCAGAAAGTCCGCCTGCTCCTCCTAAGCCACAAAGCACATTGCATGGCTCACATTTTAAGCATTTGGTATAGTTCTGCAGAGGACATTTCCTTTTATTAATATCTTTACCCTTATCAATAATAACGACGTTTCTCTCTCCATTCAAAACTAACTCATGGGCTGCAAACAATCCTGCAGGTCCTGCCCCAACAATTGCAACTTTATAGCAATCTCTTTGCATTGAGTTCTTCTATTATTTTCTCTATTGCTTCCTCGACTTGCTCTGCCTTTCTTGCACCAGTGCAAACAAGCTTGCCTGAGCCAAAAAGGAGTATAACGACGCGAGGTTCTTCCATTCTGTAGACTAATCCTGGAAATTGCTCTGGCTCATATTCTATTTTTTCCAAGCCAACAGCTTGGGCAATGGCAATTAAATTCAGCTGAGCGTGTAGATTTGCAGAAGCAACAATATTCTGCACAGTAATCTCTGGCTTCTTATAAACCCTGAAGCCCGCGCTCTCAACCTTATTGCACACTTTCTTTATTGCCCTCTCAACGTCTTTTATAGTCTTTGCTCCAGTGCATACAACCTTTCCACTTCTGAAAAGCAGTGCAGCTGTCTTTGGCTCATCAAGGCGCAGCACCAAGCCAGGAAATTGCTCTGGCTCATATTCGCTTTCTGGAAGAGATTTTTTCAGCTTCGCCAAGTCAAGTTCTCTCGCAATTGTTGTTGAAGCAACAACATTCTCAATCTTCATATCTACCTTCATAAGAATCAAGGCTATATATAAAGGGTCTTTATAAATATTTGGAGAGTGAAATTGAGGTAAAAGAAAGTGCCGAGGATTTTGAATGAATTTTATGATGTTATCGATTTAAATACGAGGGTATAACAACATTTTGCTTCTATGCATTACATCTCATATCTCTTAACCCTTTACACTTCAATTATTTTCATTCATTAATGTTTCTATTTAAAATATTCTTCCTCCTTTCAATATTGCCCTTATTAACACTAAAATAGGTATGATTTCTAATCTTCCAACCCACATATTTAAGATGAGCATGAATTTTGCCACTGCATTCATGTGCAAGCCTGTTATACCTACGCTAAGCCCAACATTCCCCTGAGCAGAACATACTTCAAAAAATGCATCACTTAAATTTGTTTGAGTTGTATATAAAATAACAAAAACCCCTACAAAAAGCAGTATCATCCATAGGAAGGAAACGACTGCTGCCTCACTAATTTCTTCCATTGCCTCATCCTTTCCCAGGCTTTTTCCAGCAAGCTTATAAGGAAAAGTACTTTTTGAAGGAAGGAAGATTCTCTTAATTTTCCATCCAACACCTTTTGTAAGCAAAATCAGGCGGAATAACTTTATTCCCCCAGCTGTTGAACCTGCGGCTCCTCCGGCAATCATTGCTAAGGAAATTAAAAATTTTGCTTCTTCATGCCATTGGGCAATATTGGCTGTAGAAAAGCCAGTGCATGTTAAAGCTGAGAAGAACTGGAAGGCAGAGTATTTAAATGATTGAATGAATGTAAGATATGGACCATGATATAAGTTGAAGAGAGTAAGAAGTATGGCTCCCAAAAATAACAAAATGAGTAATGCCTGAGTTTGCACATCTTTAAAAAAGTTTTTTATCCTTCCTTTAAGAAATTCATAATGAGTGGAGAAAGCAATTGCACCAGCAACCATGAGGGGAATTAAAAGCACTTGAATGATTGTGGAGTAAGAGGCTATGCTGTCATCAGTAACGGAAAAACCGCCAGTAGCGAGACCTGTCATGCAGTGGTTTACTGCTTCCCATGGAGGCATTCCTGCAAGAAGAAGAACTATTATGCCAATGAAAGTGTAAAGTAAAAAAATCCACCATATTGTTTTTACAGTGGATATAATACTTGGCTTTATTTTCTCCTCTCTTGCTTCAGAGCGATATAGTGTAAATGAGCCTGTTCCTGGACGTGCTAAAACTACGAGAGTTAAAACAATTACTCCAACGCCTCCAATCCACTGAATGAAACTTCTCCAGAATTGCATTGTATATGGAAGCTTACTTGGCTCAGAAATCATTGTTAAGCCTGTGCCAGTCCATCCTGCCACAGATTCAAAGAAAGCAGACAGAAAATCGAGACGTAAGCCATCTGCATTGGGAATATAACAAAATGGAATGGCTGAAATAAGGGAAATGATTAACCATGAAAAAGCTGCAGTAATCATTGCATGTCTTATTTTTGCCTCATTGTCAGTTCTGCCAGCCATTAAGAAAAGAAGACCTGTTCCTAAAAATAGGAGGGGAACGACAACAAACCATTTAATTGCAAAATATTCTCTAAAAATTATAGAAATAATGTTAACAAAAAATGTAATTACCCCAACTGCAATAAGCACAGCTCCAGTGTCCCTAAGAATTATTTTTAAGTTTTTCATTTATTTCTTAAAGAATATCTCCATTGTCTTATCTATCTTATCTTTTCTTGCAAGCAATGTAACTAAATCGCCTGCTTTAAAGCATGTATCTTCGGCAGGAATAATAACTTCTGAATCTCTCTCAATGGCAATAATTGAAACCATTTTTGGCAGGCCTGCATCTTTAACTCTTTTTCCAATAATCTTTGAATCCTGAGGAACAACTATTTTGAATATCTCAGCTCTCTGTCCAAGAGTCATGAAATCCTTCACTAATGGACGGCGAACGGCTCGATAAAGATATTCTGCAGTAATTATATTTGGATTTCCAACAACATTTACACCCTTTTCCATAAACATTGGTCTGCTCTCCTCATTATTCACCAGAGCAACTAAGGATGGAACACCCATTGTTTTTGCGAGAGAAATTACAAGAAGATTTGTGGCATCATCTGCAGTGGTAACGAGGGCATCTGCATTATCTACGCCTGCCTCCACCAGCGTTTCTTTAACTGTTGCATCTGCATTAATGACAATGGCATCATATTTTTTTGATATTTCTTCGCATTTTTCCTTGTTCTTTTCTATGATGACCACATCATCCTTATTTTTCAGGGCGAGGTCAACAAGTTTTTCTCCTATTTCCCCCGCCCCTACTACGATGATATACATATTATCACAACTGCATGATATTTTATCACTATTATTAAATTTTTCTCTTCAAATGGATGATGTTAACTTAACTGCTTTAATTTAACTGCTTTAACTTAACAACTTTAATAGGAAAGGTTAAGTTTGAGATGATGGCAATGATGCCCCCTCGAATTTATAGATAAAATCATCTCAGCAATGAAAATTGTTAAAAGCAACAGATGCATTTGTAATTATGCGAGTATATATCGGAACATTTAATGAGGAAAGGGCAGATGCCGTTGCAGAAGATTTAAGGAAGACAGGAATAAGAACAGAGTTAAGGCATTCTTTGGATGTTGACATCAAAAGCTATTATTTTCTGCAGGGGAAGCTAAGCGAATTAAAGGAAAAATATAAGGAAGGAAAGATTGCTGAAACAATTAAAGAGGTAAGCGAGCACATTGAAAAAGCAAAATCTGTATTGAAAGATGGTATCGAAGTTAAAGAGTTTGAGGAAAAATTTTTAGATTTGGTTATGCCTGAAAGGAAGAAATATGAAGAACTTAAAAATTTGTTGAAAGAGAAATTTGATAAAAAAGAGAAGTTTGATGAAATTGTAAAGGAAATTGGTATTGAAAAAATTGATGAATTCTTCCAGCATTTTTTAGATGAAGCCCAATTCATGGGATACTTTCATTCCCTGCTTGAGAAAAATGGTATAAAATATGAAAATGAAAAAATGTATGGAAGCTTGCCTGCAGATCCTTTTGTTAAATTTTATATTGATGTAAGTAGCAGAGAAGCTGAGGAGCTTGGCTTAGAATATGAATTTGAGGCATTTATTAACAAAAATGTTGATGTTTATGCAAATTTGGTAGACGTGTTATATGAAACAAAAAAGATTGAGAAGTTATGCGAGAGAAAGCCAGAATTTGCAGATTTACTCTTCATGGCAGATATAATGGCTTCAATAGTTGATAAAATCAAAGGTAAAATGGATATAGATGAACTAATTGAAGAAATTGGAACCATAAAGGAAGAAGAGGGAGAAATTCATTTAACAAAGGAGGCGATAAATGAAATTTTAAAAGCATTGGAAAAAGCAGAAGTTATAAAGATAAAGAAAGGGAAGGTAATGAGGAAATGAATTGGATTTATTTTTAAGAAAAAATCCTAAGGAAAAATGCGAAGGATAAAACTTGAAGAGTGGTGTAAAGAAACATCGGCACAACAAAAGGAAATATTATCACAAGGAAAGCCAAAAGCAGTTAAAAGAAAGCCAACTAGCGAGCAGGAATTTATCAATTCAATTATTTATATAAAAATGAGAGATGAATATTTGCAAAATGAGGGAATACTTGTAAAAATTGGGAAAAGGAGATATAGGCTCAACATTAAGAACCTATAGTATATCTATAGCCCTCGATAGCACCTGCTCTCCTCTATAGTCTGGAAATATAATTGGCGCTTTCCTTTCTTCTTTTATTTTTGCCTTATGTAGTTCTTCTATGTATCGATTTACATGTTTCAAGCTTAGCTTCCCAATTTTTGCTTTTTTAGCATATTTTGCAGCATTAATTCCAGCAATTTTCCCAAAAACTTGTGTATCAAGCAAAGAATTACCCATTAAACGATTTTTGCCATGAACCCCTCCTTCAACTTCTCCTGCTGCAAATAAGCCATGTATAACGTTATTTTTACCCAAAACACGAGCCTCTGCATCTATTTCAATGCCACCATTTTGATAATGCAAGGTTGGGAAAACTAAGATAGGTTCTTCTCTCATGTCAATGCCAAATCTGTTGAACATTCTGAACATTGCACCCAGCCTTTTTTCTATTGTTCCCTCTCCATGTAATATATCAATCATTGGTGAATCAAGCCATACACCCTGCATTCCTGTAGGCGTGACAACGCCTTTCTTCCTTCCATAACATTCTCTTATCAGAGCAGCAGCTTCCACATCTCTTGCCTCTAAGGGATGAACAAACTGCTCACCATCTGCATTTACAGGCTGAGCTCCTAAGCTACGAACTTTCTCAGTTACAAGCAATCCAACAATTTGTTCTGGATAAGCAACGCCAGTAGGATGATACTGCACAGAATCCATATCTCGCAATCTCGCTCCAAGACGATATGCCATGACAGCACCATCAAAGGTAGCACCATAATGATTTGTTGTTGGAAATCCTTGAATATGTAGCCTTCCAAACCCACCTGTAGCAAGTATTGTTGCTTTTGCCCTAGCAACGTAATACTGCTCCGTTTCCAGATTATAGAGTAAAGCCCCTGCAACCTTGCCACCGTCGTCTTGCAATAATTCTATTGCTGGAGAGAATTCTAAAACTGGAATGCCAATATTTCTTGCCTCATCTCTCAAAACACGCATAATTTCCATTCCAGTATAATCTTTTGCTGAATGCATTCTTTTCCTGCTTGTCCCCCCACCATGAATTGTAATCATCTCCCCGTCTTCTTTCTTATCATACATTATTCCAAGCTCCTCATGCCATTTTATTATAGATGGGGCATCCATAACAAGTTTGGCAACAAGCTCAGGTTTGTTTGCAAAATGACCTCCGCCTATGACATCGAGATAATGAATAATTGGCGAATCATTCTCTTTGTCTGCAGCTTGAATTCCTCCCTGAGCCATCATGGTGTTTGCATCTCCATGCCTCAATTTTGTTGCTATAAGGATATTTTCTGGCTTTATTCCGTTATAGTAAGCAAATAAGGCTGCTGCTGTGCCTGCACCGCCACCGCCAATAATAAGGACATCTATATCATAGTCGACTTGGCTCAAATCAATTTCTTCAGGATTAATTAAAGGATAAGCTTCAATTAAATCTGCCACTTCATGGGGCACAATGCTGCCCTTGCTAACGCCTATCTTAAGCTTTCTTTTTGCCTCTGGCTTATAGTCAGGATGCCATTTTTGCAAAACTTCCTGCCTTTCTTTCTCGCTCATTCTTTCTGGAAGCTTATGAAGTCTTTCTTCTCTCGTTGCTTCCACTTTTCTTATTGACTTTTTCATTTCTTTTGGATACATTTAATCAGCCTCCTCAGGCTCAATGTCCCGAGCATTATACATCTTTCTTAATTCTTCTATGCTTTTCTTCATCATTTTCTTAAGCTCAGCATCAAACTTTCCTTCCTCAATTTCTTTAACTCTCTTTTCTAAATGCTTGGCTTTTGGAGCTAAATATTTACCATATAGGCGACGAGCCAGCTGGGCAACGTGATAATGAACTATCTCTGCTGGACATCGCAACGCGCATAAGCCGCATTGAATGCAGTCAAAAGACAGTTCTGCAGCTTTGGCTATGTCGCCACGCAACGAAGCTTGAATATAATCCATTACATCCAGCTCTTGAGGACAAGCTTTTGTGCATGTATTGCATGAAACGCATCTTGCTATTTCTGGATAAAAATTAACAAGCGTTTTATCATCAGCTTTTACCTTTTCCAAATCATAGATTGCCTTATTTGCAGGCGTAAATGGAAGTTGAACTAAATACATCCCATCTTCTACAGTAGTCTGGCAGGCTAAATCTGCATACAACTTGTAATCTCCTTCTTTTCTATAAACTGTAGCACATGCCCCACAAAAGCCTGCCCTGCAGCCTGCTCCTCTTATATAGCGGTAGCCCGCATATTCCATTGCCTTCATAATAGTTAGCCCTTCTGGAACTCTGTACTCCTTCCCCATAATATATATTCGAACCATTTTCACTTTCCTTTGCATTTTCTCCCTCCAAAAGCTTCCACCATAAGCTGACTAAAGTAATAGATAGGCAAACCAACAAAATCCGTTTTTTTAATTTCTTTCTGCATTTCGCTTAAATTAAAATGGCATAGAGGACAGCTTGTTACAATTGCATCTGCTCCATTTTTTCTTGCATTGCCGACAATGCGATAACATCTCTCTACCACCGCCTCCCTGTCGCTTACAACATTATATGCCCCACAGCATTCATTTTTAAAGGGGAAATTGACGACGCTTCCACCAAGCATTTCAACAAGCTTTTCCATTATACTCGGATTTTCATATTCATCAATAGCCACTTCTTTGGGGCGCAACAGCAGGCATCCATAATATACAGCATATTTTTTGTTGAGAGGCTTAACTACATTCTCTTTAATTTTCTCTTCCATGCCCTTGAGAATTTCTAAGGGATGAAGCACTTCTACCTCTCCATGATAATCTGGCTCTTCGTCCATAAATGAATTTATTTTATACATTGCCTCCTCATCCTGTTGAGCCATTAAATTAGCCTGCTTAAGAGTGTTGTAGCATATGGAGCATAGTGTAACAACTTTATCATATCCTTCTTCCTTAACTTTTATTAAATTTCTTATTGCAGCAAGCCTGTACATTAAATTATCTGTAGCTAGGCTGTAGACAGTGCCACAACAATACCATTTATTCAGCTCTTTAAGTTCTATTCCAAGCTTCTTAAAAGCTTCTATTGTGCTTTCCTCAAATTCTTTTGCATTGGTTTTCAGCGTACATCCCGGATAATATGCTATTTCCATTTTTTCACCCTGTATATTTGCGAGTTGCACTCACTATAGCAATTTGAGGCAAGTTCTTCTTTACTTTCCCAATTTTAAGATAATCAATATTTTTCCTCAATTTTATGAGTCTCAAAGCCTCCATTATTTTGGTAATATCTACGTTCCTGGGGCAACGTGTTCCACACTGATAGCATTGAGCACATATCCATGGAGTTTTTGCTTCCACAACACTTTCATCATTTCTGATGACATATAAAATTACTTGATTCGGGAGTAAATCCATCTGGTCAACCATTGGACAGCCTGCTGAGCATTTCCCACATTGATAGCATGCATACAGATTTTCACCTGATAGCTCTTCAACTCTCTCCAATAAATCCATTTTCCTCCTCCAGAATCTCCTTCACCTTTTCTATAGCAGCTGGAATAAGCTTTCTTGTTTCTTTTGATAATTCCTCTTTGATTTCCACATTTTTTACTCCTATGCCAACGATTCTGACCTTTGGCATTTTTATATAGCGGGAGAGGATATGATATGCAGATGGGAAGCGAATATCATGATTTGCTACACTTTCCTCATATTCATCAACATCTATCTCCTTCACGCCATCGCCATTAAATGCATCGATTATGACAGCAAGTTCATATTCTGCAATCATTTCTGCAAGCTCAAGCCCACCTGCTATTGCCTTCTTTACCTCTACCTCTGCATTCACTTCCCCTTTTATCCTTTCAGCTATTTCCAAGCCAATTGCATCGTCTCCCAGCAATGGGTTGCCTACGCCTACTACAACACTATACATTTTTCTCCAGCCTTTTGTACAACTTTCCTTTCCAATGTATGTTAGCTACCATTGGTGTTGAGCCAAGAGCGTGGGAGGCACATGCTAAGCATGGATCATAGCATCGGAATGCAGATTCAATTTTATTAAGCAGAATGTCATCTACGTTGCCTCCTTTAATTACTTTCCTAGCAGCGTTGGCAACACTCATATTTATTGCAGCATTATTATTGGTGGTGGCAACAATCATATTTGCCTTTTTAACCAATCCCTTTTCATCGAGCTCATAGTGGTGAATAAGCACGCCACGAGCAGCTTCTACTACACCAATGCCCTCGCCGGCTTCAGCAGGCATGGCACGTAGATCATCGCTTGTAATCTGGGCATCGAGAGCTAAAGCATGCATTCTTTCAGCTGCATTCAGCATTTCAATTAAACGAGCATGGTAATAGGCGAAAGTTTCATGCACTATGCCTTCTTTTCTAAATTCTTCAAACTCCTTCATTGCCTCCTTGCTATTCATCCCGTCTGCAACATTAAGCCTTGCCAATGGGCCGACTCTATATACACCACTTTCCTTTCCATCTACCAGCCCTTTCCATCCTACTTCTTTTAAATATGGAAACTTAACGTAACTCCATTTTTCGACATGCTCTTCTATATAATTCAATATTTTTTCTGGCTTAATTTTCGCCACTTCCTTGCCGTCTGGAGCAACAATGCGAATATCTCCATCATAATAGTTAACGTAGTTATTTGAATCAACTAAGCCCATATAATATGTCTGTAAGCTATCTAATCCAAGCAGTTCATTCCATCTCTTGCTCTCAAAAACTTCTTTGAAAATTTCCATGCTTTTTTTTGCAAATTCAATACATTCCTTTGCCTTCCTTTCCACTTCCCTCCTTTCTTCCTCATTCAGCCCCTTGCTCACACCTCCAGGAATTGCAGATACAGGATGAATTTCTCTTCCTCCAAGCATCTTTACTATTTCCATTGCATAGCGACGATGCTTTATCACTTCTTTTCCTATTTCCACGCCAAATTTCTTTATAAGCCCTACAATGTTTCTCTGCTCCTTGCTTACATCTCCAAGAAGGACATCAATGCCTCCAAGATAATACAGATGAAGACAGTGGTCATAAAAGATGTAGGCATTGTATAGTAATTCACGAAGCTTTTTCGCTGGCTCTGGCGGTTCAGCATGAAAAGCCATGTCCAAAGCTTTTGCTGCCGCCATATGATGAGCTTCTGGGCAAACGCCACATATACGGGCTGTAATGATAGGCATGTCTTCAGCTTTTCTTCCAACACAGAACATTTCGAAGCCTCTTAGCTCTGGCACTTGCATATATGCCTTATCTACATTTCCTTTATCATCGAGGAAAATGTCTATTTTTCCATGCCCTTCAAGCCTTGTTATAGGATCGATACTAACTTTCATCTTTCAACCTCCCTTCTGGCAGAAGCTTAGCTGTAGCATATTTATAAAAGGTGCCGACAACATCTTGCAAGCTTTCTATAATCTCCTTTTCCTTTTCTTCGTCCATATCTCCCAATATGGAAGCTAAGGCAGAAAGCATTGAAATGCCCTGCTCTCTAACTTTTGGCACCGCTCCCATACAACCTGTGCATGGTATGTTGGCAGAGATGCATTCTGCTTCGCAACCAGCTCTGGTTGCTGGACCCATGCATATTATTCCCTGAGCTAGGAAGCAGTCTCCATTGTCTTCCTTTTCATGCCATCTGTAAAATTTGTTTATTTCTATCTTTTCGGGTTTGCTATCTTTACGCGGGCATTCATCACATAAAGCAACGCTCTTACCAAATTCAGTTTTTCCTTGTAGAAGTGCTTCCAATGCATTTTCAAGAACAGGCTTTGGAGGAGGACAGCCTGGAATGAAAGCATCTACTTTTACAACCTGCTCAAGAGTTTTTAAATGAGGTAGAAATTCTGGAAGATGCAAATCATTTGAAGAGGGAATTATGCCATCTTCGTTCTTCGTAGTCTCATTCTTCAGATAAACTGTATCGAAAATTTCTTCCCTGCTATATAAATTTGCAAGCCCTATAACGCATCCTTCAGTTGCGCATGAGCCATATGCTACCAATATCTTGGATTTTTTTCTCAGCAATTTAGCAATTTCCTCATTTTCCTCAGTTCTTATTGCTCCATTGTAAAAAGCAATGTCAATGCTTCCATCTTTCATTTTCTCCAAATCCTCATATTTAAAATCCATGGCACATGGCCAGAAAACAATCTCTGCTTCCTCAAGTAAATCCAAGATTTTTTCATGTAAGCTTAACAGCGAAACATCGCATCCTCCGCACCCAGCCCCCCAATACATTGCTATCTTTTTCATTTCTTTTCCCTCCATGGAGATGGTCCTAACTCTTTTATCTCTTCAACAAACTGGCTTACCACATCTGCAAATTTTTGCCCTTCTGTGGCAGAAACCCATTCTAAGCGTAGGCGACGAGGATTTATTCCCATTTCCTTAAGCAATTTCTTCATCATCTCCACCCTTTTTCTTGCTTTATAGTTACCTGAAACATAATGGCAATCGCCAGGATGACAACCTCCAATGAAAACACCATCTGCTCCCTTGCGAAATGCCTCAAGAATGAACTCTGGATCCACTCTGCCAGAACACATTACTCTTATTGGCACAATGTTTGCTGGATATTGTAAGCGAGAGGTCCCTGCCAAATCTGCTCCTGCGTATGCACACCAGTTGCACAAAAACGCTACTATTTTTGGCTCAAAACTCATATCACCACCTCAACCATTTTTACAATCTGCTCATCTTTATAATTCCTCATTTCAATATTGCTACTTGGACATGCTGCTGCGCAAGTTCCACAACCCTCGCATAAAGCTTCGATACACCTTGCCTTTCCATTTTCCATTTTCATCATTGCTCCATATGGACATACACTTACACAAATTCCGCAAGCAGAGCAATGCTCTTCGTCAACGACTGCAATAAGTGGGTCTTTTTCAAGTTTATCCTTAGAAAATATGCTCAGCACTTTTGAAGCGGCAGCACTTGCCTGAGCAACAGCAGAAGGTATATCTTTGGGCGCTTGAGCACAGCCAGCAAAGTATATACCTCTCGTTAACGCTTCAACTGGCTTTAACTTTGGATGAGATTCTTTAAAGAAATTTCCATCATCGACAGCAACCTTAAGCTTCTTTGCAATTTTCACCGCCTCTTCTTTTCCCACTATTGCCATTGCAAGAACAACTAAATCTGCTTGCACTTCCACCTTTCTGCCAGTGAGCGTGTCTACTCCGCATACAACAATTTTATCTCCATCTCTGTAAATTTTTGCAACTTTGCCCCTAATATAATTTATCCTCTCTTCTTCCATAACACGTTCAATAAATTCTTCATATCCTTTTCCTGTAGCCCTTATATCTATATAAAAGATGTATGCTTCACCATCTGGCACATCATGTTTGTAAAGCAAGGCATGCTTTGCAGTATACATGCAACATATACTGCTGCAGTATGGCATGTGTTGCTTATCTCGAGAACCAGCACATTGAATGAAAACAACCTTCTTTGGCTCTTTGCCTGTAGAAGGCTTTATAATCTTACCTCCAGTTGGACCACTTGCAGAAAGCATGCGTTCAAATTCCAAACTTGTTATGATATCATCATCTTCTCCATATCCATATTCAACAAGCTTATTTTTGTCATATAAATCATAGCCAGTTGCAACAATAATTGCCCCCACATCTTCCTCAATAATTTTTGGCTGCATGTCATAATCTATGGCATTGGCTTCACATGCCTCTTTGCATTGAGAACATGTCAGCGGTGCCAGCCCAAGGCAAGCTTCTCTGTCAAGTGTATATGTAGAAGGAACCGCTTGCGGAAAGGGAATATAGATTGCCTTTCTTGGCTTTCTTTCCATTTCAAATTCATTTGCAACTATAACAGGACATACTTCTTCGCAGTCCCCACAAACAGTGCAGGCATCTTCATCTACATATCGGGGCTTTTTCAAAATTTTTACATGGAAATTTCCAACGAATCCAGAAATTTCAAGAACCTCTGAATAAGTTAAAAGCTTTATATTTGGATGTCTAGCAACTGCAACCATTTTTGGCGTTAGAATGCACTGGCTACAATCAAGCGTTGGGAAAGTTTCGCTTAACTGAGCCATTCTCCCACCGATGCTTGGTTCCTTCTCTACTAAAATAACTTTATAGCCTGCATCTGCTATATCCAAGGCAGCCTGTATACCGGCGATGCCACCTCCTATAATCAGGCATTTCTTTTCTACTGGCACAAGAATTGGCATTAAGTCTTCGTTGCCCCTGAGCTTTTCAACAGTAGCCTTAACAATTTTTATTGCTTTTTCCGTTGCTTCCTCACCATCATGAACCCATGAACACTGCTCCCTTATATTTGCCATCTCGCATCTATGCTCGTTGAAATGCTCTCTACACACACCACGGAAAGTTTCCTCATGCATCGAAGGTGAGCAGGCGGCAACAACTACCGCATCCAGATTTTCTTCCTCAATCTTCTGTTTTATTAAATTCTGGCCGGGATCGGAGCACATATACTGATATGTTGTAGCAAATACTACACCAGGCTGTTTTTCCAGTTCTCTTGCTACTCTTTCCACATCTACTGTGCCTGCAATGTTGATTCCGCAATGACATACAAATACGCCTATTCTCCTTGCCATCTTATCGCCGTTTTATGCCATCCGCCATTTTTTACCCCTTTACCCCTTTTACCTTTTTACCCCTTTTACCTTTTTACCACGTTCATATCCTTTATCTAAAGCTTCTTCATTTAACTCCTTAAATTTAGGAGGCACGCTTTCCAGAACAGCTTTTTTAATTGCCTCATATGATATAAGCTTCGTTACAGCAGTAAAGAAACCAAGCATTACAATGTTGGCAACTATTCTTTTTCCTAAGCCTTCTGCGATTTTTGTGGCTGGCACCTTTGCCACTTTGCCTTCGCCATTCTTCAACTTCACTAAATCTTCATCTATAATAAGGAGACCACCATCCTTAAGCATTGGAGCATATTTTTCATATGCTTCCTGACTCATTGCAACAAGCACATCAGGCTTAGTTACATAAGGATAATCTATTTCATCACCACTGATAACAACATTTGAGCTTGCTGCCCCTCCTCTTGCCTCAGGTCCATATGAAGGAGTGAAAATTGCATTTTTGCCATCATATATAGCAGATGCTCTTGCAGCTATATTGCCCATAAGCACTATGCCCTGTCCCCCAAATCCACTAAATTTTATTTCCTTCCTCATTTGACCTTCTCCTTCAATTTCTCAAGGATTTCGTCAAATGTTGGCTTTTCTATATCAACAAATTTTCCTACCACAATATCTCCACCAATTTCTATATCTGCTTCTGAAGGGTCTATTCCATGCTTTATAACAGCCTTTTCCCTATAATATCTCATTGTATCCAAGCCTGTTGGCATTTTATTACGCCTTCCATAAGTTGTGGGGCATGAAGCAATTACTTCAATAAAAGTAAAACCCTTCTTATTCAATGCTTCCTTCATCGATTCTTTAAGACGGCGAACATGCAGTGCTGTCCATCTGGCAACATAAACAGCGCCTGATGCGGCGGCAACATGACATAAATTGAAGGGATGTTCAACATTTCCATATGGGCTTGTAGTTGTTTTTGCTTCTAAAGGTGTTGTTGGACCAAGTTGTCCGCCAGTCATGCCGTAGTTATAGTTATTTACACATATAACAGTCATGTCTATATTCCGGCGGGCTGCATGAATAAAATGGTTTCCACCTATAGCAAATAAATCGCCATCTCCGCTGAATACGACTACTTTTAACTTTGGATTTGCAAGCTTTAAGCCAGTGGCAAAAGGAATGGCTCTACCGTGAGTAGTATGGTATGAATCAACATTAAGATATCCTGCTACCCTACCTGTACAGCCGATGCCAGAAACTATAGCTAAATTTTGTAGGTCAACATCACTTTCTTCCAACGCATGCAAGAAGCAGTTAAGCACTGTGCCCAGCCCGCATCCAGGACACCATATATGAGGGATGCGGTCACTTCGCAAATATTTATCCAGTGGATGAGCTTCTGCTTCAATTTCCATTATATACCTCCTTTATTTTCTTGTAAATTTCTTCTGGCCTATGGATTTCCCCTCCCATTTTTGGCAGTAAATGAACTTTCTTCCCAACGCATCTCTCCACTTCAAGTTTTATTTGACCATAGTTAACTTCCACAACAATAAATTGCTTAATCTCGTTAGCAATCTTTTCAAAATATTCATCTGCAAAAGGCCAGATAGTTCGAAGGCGAATAAGTCCAACTTTATATCCACGCTTCCTTGCCTGCTTTACAGCTGCTTTGCATGAGCGCGAAGTAGTGCCAAAAGATACAATGGCAAGCTTTGCATCTTCCATTTCAAATTCCTCTATATCTCGCAACTTCCTCTCATTTTTCCTTATCTTATCACAAAGTCTTCTTACAAGCTTCTCCTGAACTTCTGGAGATGTAGCTTGCGGGTATCCTTTTTCATCATGAGTTAAGCCAGTTACATGAACTGCATAGCCCTCGCCAGCACAAGCCATAGGTGGGATATAATCATCTGCCTTAAAAGGGAGGTATTCTGATGGCTTTACCTTTGGCTTCTTCCTATCAACAATCTTTATTTTTTCTTTTGGTGGAATAATAACTTTCTCACTCATATGGCCAACACTCTCATCCATTAATAAAATGACAGGCACTCTATATTCCTCTGCAAGATTGAAAGATTTTATTGTCAAATCAAAACATTCCTGAGGTGAAGAAGGAGATAAGGCTATAATTTCATAATCTCCATGACTTCCCCATCTTGCTTGCATAACATCTGCCTGCCCGATTAAGGTTGGCATTCCTGTGCTTGGACCTGCACGTTGCACATCTACAATAACGCAGGGTGTCTCTGTCATTGCCCCCAAGCCAATGTTTTCCTGCATTAAGCTCAAGCCAGGACCACTTGTAGCAGTCATTGCTTTCGCTCCTCCCCAGCTCGCTCCAAGTATTGCAGCCATTGAAGCAAGTTCATCCTCCATTTGAATAAAGACGCCATCAACTTGAGGCAGTCTGCGAGCCATATGCTCTGCTATTTCTGTTGATGGTGTAATAGGATAGCCTGCAAAAAATCTGCAGCCAGCTGCGATGGCTCCCTCTGCACAGGCAATGTTTCCGCTATAAAATTTAATCATCTTTTTCCCTCTCTCCTTCTCCCTCTCCCTTCTCTTCTTCTTTTTCAATATAAATCGCAAATTCTGGGCAAACTAAGGAGCAGAATCCACAGCCTATGCATTTCTTTTCATCTTCAACAAGCTTAGGAGGATGATAACCCTTGGCATTAAATTCCTCAGATTCTTGCAGCACTTGCTGAGGACAAAAATCAATACAAAAACCACAACCTTTACATCTATCTTTTATTATATACACTTTGCCATGGGGAGGCTTCAATTCTTCCTTAACCCAATATTTCATTTCATCGCCTTTGCGAAAATATTCTTTTTAATTATATAAATATTTTCCCAAAGTGAAAAATTTGCTTGTTTTTTTATTAAAATGGAAAAAAAGTTGAAAAAAATTTTACAAAATTATAACAATGATCCATTCACAATAAATAGAAGTAGCTGATAAAATGAGTTTATGTTTATAGATACTGATAGAGCCAAATATGCAATATTCACATATATTTACAAACTTTTTTATTTTCTCCTAAATATAATGCAATGATGTTTTTGAAAAATGAATGAAAAGTTCGTCGATTTTCATGTTTTTGTTTTCACACATATATAAAAACCCAATTAATATAGTAGAAATTTTTATATATAACTATCATTAATATAATACTATGAAATTGAAGGTAACGCGGAATTATCAAATAACGATTCCTGCAGATATAAGAAAAAAAATGGATATAAAATTGGGAAGTGTTGTTGAAGCAACATATGATGAAAAAAGAGGTGAAATGATAGTGAGGAAAGTTAAAGAAAAAAGAAAAACATTGAAGATAGGAAAAAAACTTACGCCAGAAGAAATTGAATTGATGATAGAAAGTGGAATAAGAAAGGAGATTTTATGACAGTCATTGATACAAAGGCAGTTATTGACACAAACGTTCTTATATATGATACTTTCGAGGATAGCATCCATCACAAAAAGGCAACGAGTATACTGGATAAACTTGCTACATGGTTTATTCCATCAATAGTTATTCACGAATATGTCTGGGTTTTAAGATCATTGGATGTTAAAATAAAAGATATTGTGGAAAAGGCGGAAGAGTATATATACAATGAAAAAACTAAGTTAATAAACGAAAGAAAAGAAGATATTCTTAACGCTCTCTATATAATCCATAAGGAAGGGAGGAAAATGGCAAAATATAATGATAAAGTGATTCTATCAGTTGCCATGCATTTAAATGCTCCTATTTTCACTTTCGATGCAAAATTGGCAAAACAAGCTAGGAAGTTTAATGTAAAAGTTTTCTGAAAAAATTTTTAACAAAAATAGAAGAGGAGGAAATTTTATCCTTCATAGGATGGTGGCTCCTCTCCATATAGTCTTCTCCACTTTCTGTCCACCCATTTCTGCAGTTCATCAATCATCTCTGGCGTGAGATGGCGGAAGCGTCCTTGTCCTCTTATATACTCTGCTACTGGTATTTTCTTCTTTGGCTTGTATATGCTTGTAATTTCTCCATATTCAGCTTCATATAAAGTCCACATGCCTGAGTCTACAGCTTTCCTTGCTATTTCTATGCTTTTTGCAGGATCAAATCTCCACCCTGTTGGGCAAGGTGAGAGCACATGCAGGTAACGGAAGCCTTCCATTTCCTTTGCCTTCTCTACCTTTTCCAAGAAATCCTTTGGATGGGAAATGCTTAGCGTTGCCACATATGGAATTTCATGAGCCCTCATTATTTCTGCCATATCTTTCTTGTGGCGAAGTTTTCCAGGTATTTTTCTTCCTGCTGGCGTTGTTGTTGTTGCCGCTCCATATGGTGTGGCTCCACTTCGCTGTATGCCTGTATTCATATAAGCTTCATTGTCATAACATACGTAAATTACATCCTCGTTCCTTTCTGCTGCTCCTGACAAAGCCTGAATGCCTATATCATATGTGCCGCCGTCTCCAGCAATGCCAACAACCAACGTTTTCTTTCCTTTCTTTTTGTATGCTCTGGCAATACCTGATATGCATGCTGCTGTATTCTCAAATGCTTCATGCAAATATGGCACTTTCCATGCAAGATAAGGATATGTTCCACTGAAAACAAGCAAGCAGTTAGCTGGAGTGTAGACGATGGTATCTTTTCCAAATATTTTCATCATGTTTCTTACTATTGCTGGCGCAGGGCATCCAGCGCATGCAGTGTGGCCAGGCGTAAAAAGGCTTTCTTCTGGTAAATCCTTTATATTCATATGCTCACCCCCCTTGTTCCAATCCAGTAAATTTCCTTAGCAGGCTTGCTATCTTTTGCTTTCATCAAAATTTCATACATTTTCTCAACATCTCCTGTCATAACATCTCTTCCTCCTAATCCGGCGAGGAAATTTAAAACTGGTACATCCATGCCATATAAAGCATTGCGGGTTTCAATGAACAATGGTCCTCCTGAGCCATATGAAATAGCTCTGTCATAAACGCCAATAGCTTCAACATTTTTGGCAATATTACGTAACTCTTCTCTCGGAAATGGGCGATAGAAACGAAGCTTCACTAAACCAACTTTCTTTCCTTGCTGGCGAAGTTTATCAACAACTTCTCTAGCAGTGCCAGTAACTGTGCCCACTGTAATAAGCACCACTTCTGCATCATCACATTTATATTCTTCAATCAGCCCGTGATAATCTCTACCAAATTTACTTGCAAATTCTTTTGTCACTTCTTTTATTGCTTTCTTTGCATTTTCCATTGCCACATGATTCTGATATCTCAATTCTTGAATATACTCTGGAGGTGTGAAAGTGCCAATAGCCATTGGATTATCTGGATCAAGCATTGCGTGTGGCTCATATTTGCCAATGAAATCTGCCACTTCATCACTTGAAGGAGCATCAACAGGCTCAACAGTATGACTTAAGATGAATGCATCCAAACAAGGCATTACAGGAAGCAAAACGTCTTTACGCTCTCCAAGCTTATAAGCCATTATAATCATATCCAGAACTTCTTGGTTATCCTCGCAAGCCATCTGAATCCATCCAGTATCGCGTTGAGGCATGCTGTCATTGTGCTCACACCATATGCCTATTGGAGCTGCCACCGTTCTATTAACGACAGGCATCACTATTGGTAAGCGTAAGGCAGAGGCAATGAAAAGCATTTCATGCATTAAAGCTAAGCCTTGCGATGCAGTAGCTGTATAGGTGCGCGCACCCGCTGCCTGCGCCGCTATGCAGGCTGACATTGCAGAGTGTTCAGATTCAACCATAATAAATTCTGCATCAGTAATGCCATCATTTACAAAATTTGAGAATTCTTCGACAATTAAAGTTTGTGGAGTTATGGGATAAGCTGCCACAACATCAACATCGCAAAGCAGGGCGCCATAAGCAGCAGCATAATCGCCAGTGACAACCATCTTTTTAGCTGGAAGCTTTTCAATCATGCTCTCACCTCCCTTTTCATTTCTATAGCATTTACAGGACATTCATTGGCACATATACCGCATCCTTTGCAATAGTCATAATCAACGCTTGCTTTTCCATCTTCCATCGAGATGCAACCTTCTGGACAGTAAAACCAGCAGAATCTACAACCAATGCATTTTTCTTTATCGATGATGGGCATAAAAGTTCGCCAGTCACCAGTCTTATTTTCAATGAATGAGCCAATGCCAACTAAACCTGCATCAGTTTCCATTGCAGGTGTTGCCCCTCCTATTGGCATTTCCTCAACTGTAGGAAGCCATTTTTTGCGTGGAACGAAAGCTTTTCCTCCTTGAGCTACGCCTACAAGAGTTTTTTCATATGCAACTCTTGCAGCCTTTGCATTCTTTTCCCCAGCCTCTTTTCCAAGGCGTGCTCCAAATTTTTCAATGATTGCCTTTTCTATGGAATCAATGCTCACCTTGCCAGTTGCTTTTGCTATTGCTCCAAGAATGGCAGTATTGGTAATTGGTCTGCCCAAGATTTCAAGAGCAATGGATGTTGCATCTACAGTAGCACATTTAACTGGCTTTGAAAGCCTTACTTCTTCTGGCTTTTTGGCAGTGTTTATGATAACCATCCCATCTTCTTTAAGCCCTTCAAGCACATCCTCTGTTTCAATGAGTGTTTCATCTAAAACAACAACATAATCTGGCTCATATACCTGTGTCTTTATCCTTATTTTTTTATCATCTACTCTCGTAAAAGCTCTCACTGGTGCCCCTCGCCTTTCAGCGCCGAAAAATGGAAAGCTCACTGCATAACTGCCTTCTAAAAAAGCAGCCAAAGCATATGCCTCAGCTGCCATCCTTCCACCTTGTCCACCTCTTCCATGGAAACGAATTTCATACATACGCCCTGTAATAGACTAACATAATATTAATATTGTGGTGCATAAATGGTGTGTTGATTCAAGACTTTGATGAGTGTTTTATCTTTTCTCATAAAAGGTTGCTTTCAAAATTGTTGTTTAAGAATACAAATTGTTGTTAAGAATACAAAACAATCAACAAAAATGAGTTTAGCATTGAGGCATTTTCTTCCTGCAATTGCTTCGCCAGCATCTTTCGTAAATATTAATGGCAATGTCAACAATTTTGAAAACGAATGAATTGCTTAGCCTATATTCTTATCTTGCATTTTTTCAGTAAGTGTAAAGTAATAGTGTAAAGTAATCTCGTCAAGTTATTCATTCAATTTTTTGCGACCTCTCAACGAATGAAAACTTTTTAAATCTTCTATATTATCATCTATTTATGAAAAAGTTTATGGTGTTTGCTGTGGTTCTGATGTTTTCACTGCCACTTATTGAGGGAAAGGAAGGAGAAAAAGAAACAACAACTTTTGGGGAATTTAAGGAATATGTGAAGAACTATCCAGGTGGTTTATTTTTAGTTGAAAGGCTTGAAGGATATGGCATAAGCGATGGGAGCGAGGTTATCATAAAATTTCTGGCAGGAATAATTACAACAGGAAACGGGTATGCATTTCCATCAGGATATCGCTTCTCATTTTTCTCCTTTTTGCCTGTAGTCTGGTATTATACAAATGGCTCAACAGAATTCTACACATTAAATGGAATAGAAACATATGAAGGAAGCCAAATTGGTGGTGCACTTATATACCCCATTGGATTGTTCAATGCCCCTCGCCTATTTCAACAGCCAGGAAATATAGTTGGCGCCGGCTTTGCTCTGGTGGCAGTGGTGTTTCCTGCTTAGGCTATACTGGTATATTAGATATACTAAACTTATGCCCTCCTAACCTATGCCAAGTCCTTTTACAGTTGGCAATCCTGCAGCTTTCCAAGCAACTATTCCTCCAACCATGTTGTAAAGTTTTCCTTCATATCCGCTGTCCACCAAAATTTTAGCTGCAATGTAGCTTCTATGGGCTGTTCTGCAGTAAAGAATAACTTCCTTCCCTTTAAATAATAAGTTGAAAAGCTGGGCAAATAAGTTTTTTTCTATTAATTGTAATGGATAGAGGCGGGGCTTATCATAGGTATGAGGAGTGGCAATCCTTTCAGTAAAATATTCCTGAAAAGTTCTTACATCTACTGGAATCTGCACACCATCTTCCTCATTTTGAAGCATTTCCCATGTTTCCTGGACAGTGATGTTGATAATATCACCTTGCTGTATGTTAAACGTTCCTTTTTCCTCTTCCTCTCCAAAAACTGGAAAGACAGCTAACAGAAGTGTAGCCATAATAATTGCAGCAAATTTTTTCATGCACTAAGAATTAACAATCGTTTATAAAATTTGCTGTGGTGTAACGGGGATGGTGTTGTTAACAATGCATTAATGACACCATCATGATGATTATATGAGTTTAGAATTTTATGAGAAGAATTTGGGCAAATGATATTTTGAGCAATCGCTATCACTAATTTCAAAAATTGTTGGCATTGCCATTAATGGCTATAAGCCCAACAATTTGAAAAAATTTATCTACATCAGCAATTATTCTATTGGTGCTAAAATGGAAGAAGGCTTTATTGTTTCCAATAAGATAAGAAAGGCAGTTTTTGTTGAAATTGCCTCTGGAGAAAAATCTATAACAAGGATTGCAAAAAAACATCATTTGATTGAGCATGCAGTAAAAAATGCTGCAGAAGAACTGAAAGAGCATGGTATTATAGAAGAAAAAGAAAATGGTTATGAGCTTACAGAATTGGGTAAAAAATTATATGGAAAATTAAAAGGAAGTGATGCAATATAAAATGAAAGGAATTGTTGTTCAGGGAAAAGGTGAAGGAAGAAAATATATATCTATCTATACTAGGCAGATAGAAGAGAGATTTGGTTTTCATCCCTTTCCTGGAACACTAAATGTGAAAATAGGAAAAGAGAATGTAGATGATTTGAAGAAAATCAATGGAGTGATGCTTGAAGGTTTTGTAATGGATGGCGTAGAATTTGGGAGTGTAAAATGCTTTCCAATTTCTTTAATGAAAAAGGATGTGATTTTACTCATCCCAGAAAGGAGTAGATATGAAGATATAATTGAGATTATTGCTGAGAGAAATTTAAGAGAAGAAGTGGGCATAAAAAATGGAGACGAACTGTCTTTCAAATTCAAACCATTTATTAAAAGAGAAGAGAAAAGGAAGGTTTTTGCCCTTCCTCATATTGGAGAAAAAGAAAGCGTTATCACCATTTATTATGATGCCCCCTTCAGAAATGGCAGAAGAGATTTGTGTTTTGAAAGAAAGATTGAAGATGGGTATAGTATTGATAATAGTATTGATAAAGGATACAGAAAAACAATAATTGGGAGAAATGTTGCATCCATAATTTTTGATGGAAATGGAGAAAAAGAATATGAAGATTTAATAAAATGGATAAGGGAGAAAAATTATTCTGTTGCTTCTCCATTGAGGAAAATAAAATATTCTTCCCTTTCTGAATGGCAAATTGATGTGAAGATTAAGAAGAATTGATGCTTAAAATGAAGGATGTTGCATGTATAATCTGACGGTATGAATAAAATTCCTCCTGAAAAATAGAAAGACATATCTCAAGCCATAAATGAGATATGTAGGGGAATAAAATGAAGTATATAGGAATGGATATACATAAGGAATTTTGTGTTGTTGCGGAAATGGATAAAGAAGGAAATTTAATAAGGCAAGATAAAATAGATACAAGTAAGGAAGCGATACAAGAATATTTTTCTTCTATTGATGAAGCAAAAGTAGCTATTGAATCTACTGGAATATGGGAATGGATATATGAAATAATAGATGCAATTGACTTAGAAGTAAAATTGGTTAATCCTGTAAAAGCGAGAGCTATAGCTGAAGCAAAGATAAAGACAGATAAAGTAGATTCAACTATTCTTGCACATTTGCTGAGATGCAATCTTATACCGGAAGTATATGTAGGAAATAGAGAAATGAGAGAGCTAAAAAGATTGGTAAATGAAAGATTGTTCCTTAAAAAGCAAATAGTGCAAATAAAAAATAGAATACATTCTGAACTTTTAAGGAGAGGAATAAGAACAGAGATGAATATATTTACAAAAAATGGAAGAAAATATTTGAGGGAGTTAAAAATCAATAGCATAGATAGGGAATTAAATATTCTGGAAAGCATTGAAAGGGAAATAAAATCAATAAATGAAGAATTGATGCAATACTATGAGAAAAATGAAGATGCAAAAATATTGGCAACAATTCCTGGAATTGGCTATTATACGGCAGTTGCATTAGTAGCTGTAATAGGGGATATAAACAGATTTTCAAGCTCGGAGAAACTTTCTTCATATTTTGGATTGGTTCCTTCTACAAAACAATCTGGAAACAAGGCATATCATGGAAATATAACAAAAGAAGGATCAGCTGAAATAAGATGGTTGCTGATACAATGTGCATGGATTCATGTAAATCATTGCAAAAACAGCTTTCTAACAAAGTTTTATGAAAGAATAGCAAGAAAGAAGGGAAAAAAGATAGCTATAGTAGCAACTGCAAGGAAAATGATAAGAGTAATTTACTGGATGTTAAAAAATAAAGAGCCCTTCCATATTGAAGGATATAAACCACGATAAATACATGCTAAATAACTGCGTTAATCTGACTGTGGAAAATATCCTTCAATGTATAACCAAATTGCCATATTGCAGAT
>CAZNGK010000007.1:0-23582 GCA_964572575.1 uncultured Thermoplasmatales archaeon
TTTTGTTTGCAACGATTTTGTCTACTTCCTCAATCAAACCTTTGGGGATTTTTATTGTTACGTAATTATTACTTACTATATTAGTCATATAATAGTAATTCAATTTCATTATATAAAATTTACTAATATCTTACTAATATTTTTGTCAAAATAGATTAAATATTAAAATTCGTTATATTTGAGATAGATATGGGTAAAAAGAAGAAGAAAAATGGAGAGGAATATTTTACTATTAAAATTCCTATCCGATTGAAAAATTTAATCGAGGAGCTTATTCATTCTGAGATTAGATTTCCCTATCGTTCTGTTGGAGAATTTGTTATTGAAAGTGCCAGATTGAGATATTTTGAATTAAAACGAGAAATAGAGGAGAAGAGGAAAAAAGGAGAGAAAATTTATGAACAAGGAGAAAAAGAAGAAAACAGATAAAATTGATATAGAGTTGCAAAAGGAAATTGAAAAATTATGGCATAGTTTTGATAGAAGCGATTTTTTAATTAGGATGGACAGTACATTAAAGAATTTTATGAAAGGAAAGATTTCTGCGGATGAACTGTTTAACAGATTTTACGAAGCATTGGAAAAATACTTCCATGATCATAAAATAGCTACAGAGAAATTTATTGAACATGCATTTATTATTCATCTTCTTCTAACCATATATGTGAATAATTATATTATGTGGCGAGTTATCCTAAAAATTGTAGAAAATATACAAGAAAAAATAGAAAGGATGGAGAAGAAGATAGTTAAAGATTGACGCCATATTGTTCTTTTAGATATTCCAACTTTTCATCTTTTAGTGCCCATAGAATTGAATGAAGATGTGATCGCAATTCCTTTAAATCGTTGCAATTTTTTGTTAAGTCAATAACTAATTCCAACATATCTTCTAATCTTCTATATCTTCTTTCTTCACCCACATTATCACCTCCATAGGTCTTAATATATCGCTTATGGCATTAAAAGTGTAGAGGGGGGATTGCAAAGGTTCAAAAAATTTACGGCAAAAATTTTTATTTTTCTAATTGATTTACAATTACTGCAGCGAGGGAGAAAAAATGATAGGAGTAATTCTGGTTGTACTTGGCATTTTGATGGTATTTACAGGGGTAATTTCGTTTAATCCAAAAAGAGGCGAAACAATGATTGTTCCTTTTATTGGTATTGTGCTTGGTATACTCTATATCATTTTGGGCATACCACGCATTCAAGACCCTACATGGTGGGAGGTAATTCAAATTCTCTTTTTCATTCTTTCAGCTGGGACCGTCATAGGGAAAATTATAATATGGAGTGTTAAAAAGACGACTTTTTATACTTCATTAACAAAGGCGATCGATTCCGTTCCAGAGATTGCAAAAACTATAAAAAGCATTGAAAACTTATTAAAAAGAGGAGGAGAAAATGAATAGAAGAAAAATTTATCGAGCGGCAAGACATCATCGTCCTCGTTACTTAGTTAGGATCCGTCATAAAGACGTTGTTTATCCAATTAGTGGAATGGCAGCAGGTGCTGTCATTGGAGGAGTGATTGCAGGTATTCCAGGCGCAGCAGTAGGCGGTCTATCAGGCTTAGCCATCGGTATCATGAATAGCACAGAATAGGGTTAATATAACTTTATTTTTGCTTTAGCTACATAATTAGTTGCCAGCATGCAGAGTTTATTGAAATAATAATAAGAATGAGTGGAGATAAAGAAGATTATGAAGAAATATTAGTTTACTATATGAATAAACTTATTGCCTTTTTCGTCTATAAAAATTGGATTTCCATGTTCATCTACTCCTATCTTCTTTACTTGTTCTTTTGCCTTGCTTTCAAAAATATTCTCCTTTTTCTTCCAATATTCGTATACCTTTTTATTGTTGATTTTTAAATCGATATGATGTATTTCCTTTTCTCTATATGTTGTTTGATATAGTCTTGTCTCTTCTTTTGTTTCCATCCTTATCCGCACATATCTCACTTCTTCCTTTCCCCGTTCGGTATGTTTTACTTTGTGTTCTAACTCATTTTTTGATTTACCTCTATTTACTTTTTCACTACTTTTCCTTTTTAGCTTTAGCCAATATGGTTCTTCTTTTTTTGTTTTTGCTCTTCCAACAACTGGCTTATTATTCTGCGTCATAATTAAGCAATACTATGTTTTTATAAATTACGCGGTGGTAGACGAAATATTTATTATCCACTAATCGATTTACCATTACCGTAAGGGAGGAGATATAATGGAAAGAAATGTACTGGTTATTGGTTTAGGTATTGGGTTGGTTGTGGCAAGTGTGCTGGCGGGGGCAAGTTTTTTTGAATATCAGAATATTAAAACAGACTATAACGAACTGAAAGAGGAATTTGAGAGTATAAATCAATCAGCTATAAACTGGAAGAATAAGTATTATAATCTTCAAAATCAGTACAATAATCTTCAGAACAAATATAACACTTTGCAAAATAATTATAGCAATTTGCAGAGCCAGTACAATAATCTTCAGAACGAGTATAATACCTTACAAACCGATTATAGCAATCTGCAAAATCAATATAATGATTATAAAGAAATGGTTAATAAGAGAACACCTTCTGGAAATGAAAAATGCAAATTTATCACCCCTGATGATGATTCTGTAAAAACAAAAACTGCCTCTATCCTTGGAAGTAAATTTGATGGTGATTTGAGCACACATGAAGTAAAAGATTTAAATGACTGGATTTATGAAAACATTGATTATAATTATGATGTATATGTGGGATATAAAAATAATATCGGGACGGAATGCTGGCAGTATCCCAGTGAAACTTTGAGTTTAGGGCGTGGTGATTGCGAGGATAAGGCATTATTGTTGGTTAGCATGTGTTTATCACAGGAAAAAGTAGGATGGCTTTATGTGGCAGAAGTTGAACTAACAAAAGATGGAGATAAAATGCAACATGTTTGCGTATTTGTTAATGTTGAAGGAGATAAAATGCATATATTTGATCCGACATGGCGAAATACGGATTTTCCATATGATGGGGGTTGGCGAAATACTGAGTCAAGAATAGAATCAAGTGCTCTGGATGAATACAGAAAAGAGAATGGATTTGATTCTATAAGAGTGAAAAGTGTATTTAATATGAATATATACAAATCGTTTAACAACAATGAAGAGTTTTATAATTGGTTCTGAGGAGGTTGAGATGAAAAAAGAAATGACCTGGGAAGAATGGTATTATAAGTATTATCCGAGGGTTGCAAAAAAGCTGTTGGAAATAAAGGAGATTATGGAGGGGGAGGAGAAATGAAAAAATATAATATATCTCTTATGGTGTTTGTAATATCTATTGGGATATTTATAACTACTGTTTTTTTCCCATCGATTAAAATTGAACGATATGACAGTTAACACAATAAGTTGAAAGAAGTTTGAGCTTTCTGCCACTCTGACAGAAGGCTCACACTGTTTTAATGAGGAAACTCCACAGGGTGGAGTGAAGTTTTTTAAATAGAGGATATAAAAAAATTTAACAACACATAACTGATTAACGATTATGTTAGTGTTTGTTACTGGATATGCAGCTCTTATTTTGGGGTTATTGGCATATATTTTTTCATTTAGTATAAAAAATGAGGAATCTGCAAGAAAATTTAAGATGTTCAGTATTGCAATTACATTTGTCGGAATAACTTACATTTTGATTGCAATTGCTGGCGGGGATCCTCCTGATGAAATTTTGAATCTATTTATTGGACCCATTATTGGAGTTATTTTTTACTTAGCACTGAATGACATTTGGAAATGGTTCAAAACAGTTCATGCTACTGTGAGAGTAGTAAGAGAAAAATGTCCATTATTTGAAAAGAAATAAAGGAGAAAGAGTCATGGATCCTCTATCCCAAAGTAATTGTCCAGTTCCTGGAATTTCTCGTCTTTCATGTCTATGATGATTTTTTCCAAGATTTTCCTTATTTCTGTTGTGAGAACACCAAGTTTGTTTAGTTTGTCATAAATATATTCTGCGACATCGACTGGACGGATGAAGACATGCTTTTCAACTACAACTTTTTTACCCTTCAACTTTATCACCTCATCAACATATCAACAATGAGCATAAAAGTGTAGAGGGGGAGGAGAGAAGGATAAAAAAGTTTGCGGTTAAATTGTTTAACGAAATGCTATACTATGTTTAATATGGTGGTTATTCGAATACCCGAAATCAATATAAATATTGATATATTTATCTGTGGAGACATAAAGAATGAAAGGCGAAAAATTTAGAAATGCTTATAAAAAATGTGATTTTCAAGGAATATAGGGAGGAAAAATGGAAGCCACAAAAAATTATAGGATGGAACTCATTGTTCATGGAAAAGTCCAGGGTGTTGGATATCGTTTTTTTGTATCGGATATAGCAGAAGAATTAGGAATTACTGGTCAGATAAAAAATAACCCAGATGGAACGGTTACTATCATCGCAGAGGGAGATAAAAAATCTTTAGATGATTTTCAGAAAAAGATAAACATTAAACCATTGACAAAATTTGAAAAAGAAGCATTATTGAAGGAAGGAAAAATAATACCTCCCCAACCCTTAGCTAAAGTTACAAAAATTGAAAGAAAAGAATTTATTGAAACTCCAAGAGAATTTAAAACTTTTACAGTAGTTGAAGAAAAAGAATATGAAAAAGAAATGTTAAGTGCAATAAGGACGGGATCCCGAAGTATGGATGCTCTTCGATATGATGTTTATCATAATTTTTTTGTTATGGATAAAAAATATGGTGATATTTCTAATGGAATGAAAAGAGTTGCAGATATGCTTCATAAAGATTTCAGATTGTTGATATATGTTTTAATTGCCTTGGCATTAGTTACCATCATAATGAATATTATAAAGTGATATGATTTATCCAACACAAAAAGAAAAGTAATTTTATCATTTAACTATACAATGTTTAATATATATAGATATATATAATAAGAAACTGAAAAATCATTTCCGCTTGTTTGGCTGTCTGCCAGCTGGCATGCAAATTTTCCAGATATGACTTGATTTTACACGCAATTACGTTCGTTATTGTGTGTGAGGGGCGGAAATAAGGCGGAAATTTTTAGTCCATAACTTTAGCTTGGCGGAGGGTGCGGGTGATGGTCCCGCTTCCCACCTTTACTTCTTCTCTTATTTCCTCATATGTGGCTCCATCTTGGTAGAGCTCTATTATTTTCTTTTTCTTCCATTCTGGAATCCTGCTTTTGCCTTTTTTCCAGCCTGGCTTTTTGCCTGCTTCTCTTGCTTTTTGCAGGCCTAACCTCGTTCTCTCTGAAATCTGTTCCCTTTCCAGCTGAGCCATGGCAGCAACTATCGTTGCAAATGCTCTACCTATTGCGGTTGTGAGATCTATGTTTTCCACGACAGTTGTGATGCCTACATATTCACTGCCGTCTTTTTTCTTTGTCAGCTCCTCGCACAGAAAAAGAAAATCCTTTGTGTTTCTCGTGATTCTATCCAGACGCCACGCAATGAGAACATCTGCAGATCCTTCTTTCACTAGACGAATTGCGCGCTGAAATTCCGATCTGCCTTTTATTTCCTTCGCAGACTTTATGTCAGTGCATATCTCTATTAATTCCCAGCCTTTCATCTCGCAGTATTTTCTGCATGCATCTATTTGAGCTTTCAGACTCCATCCTTTTTTCTGCTCTTCGGTGCTGACACGGGCGTATATTACGGCTTTCATTCTTCAATCCCCATAGCATGCTTCCAATCACGAATATAGTTTCTCAAATGTCTTTTTGAATACTTTATATTATGTTTTAACAGCAACTCATTTCTTACTTGGCCGGACGTAGGAACTTTGCCCAGTTCTTCATATAGCTGGCTTATTACTTCAAAGATTTTTCTTTCCCTCTCACTTTCGGACATCATCAGCAGCTTATTTTTTTCTGCCTTTTTTGCAGCATCAAGCAGGAATTTTGGAGGTTTGGTTAGATGAATGAAAAATTCTGTTCCTCCTCTTCGCCCAGTTTTTTCCCTCTGCTTTATTTGCGGCACAATCGCCAATCCTTCTTCATGTCCGAAGTGAGCAGTTATTTTCAAAACGTCCCGCCAGCCATATGGCACAAGCTCCATGGCATTCTTTAAAAGTAATCCTGAAAGCCACTTAAAGAGATGAATGGTTGATGTTTCCCTCAATACACTCTCCAGACTGCTATGCCTGACAACATTGTATATTATCCAGGCATAGCGATGTCTTGCTCTGAATGCCTGCAGGTTTATTTCGATATTCTCCTTTGTTTTTGCGTATTTGCTTAACAGCTCGCGTGATAACTCATTATAAACGACTATCTTGGGCTTATCATCGGGAGGAGGAATACTGTAATCCTTTTTGACGATAAGATTGTCTATTTTGTCCTGGAGAATGTCACCAATTCCATCAACATCTCCATATACATACAGTTTGGCCTTATCCATCTTCTCAAGCATATTCAGACCTATGGTCCATGCCGTGATTGTTTTTCCTGCAAATCTATCACCAATTATACTCATTATATTGGGGTACCTGGAAAAGCAATTTATGAGATAATTGGCGGACGGCGGCAGAAAAATAAGGTTGTCTTCATCAACAATGCGATAATATAAGTTATATCTCTTTTTCATGTACATTGCGAGAACATTGGCCCTAAAGCGATTTAGGCGTCCCAGCCGGTATGCCTCTTCAATCGCTATCATCTGTGTCATCAGCTTTTCCGGGACGAAGCCTGGAATAACTCTAACTTCATGCAACCAGAAATCACGGTCTGCTTTTGCTCTTGAAACATGTCCTTTACTCCTCGGTTGCCACTTCTTCATGTTCCTCTCTTTTCATCTGTTTCATAAACTCCCGCAATTCCTCCTCGCTGAGCTGTTGTTCCTTTAAAAATTTGTAGAATGGATCCTCTGGTTTGAGTTCTTTCTCTATTATTGTCTTTATTTTGTTCTGAATTTTACCTTTTGTAATTTCAAACACCATAGAATCTTTCAGTTTGTTTTTGTTGTATTCGATTCCAAATGCTTCACATAGTTTCATCAACCTGATTATATCCGAATCTAATATTGTATTGCTCCATCTCGGAATGCTGTTCAGTTCATCTATCATGTGATTGAGCATTTTGACGTATGGATGGCGAACATCACGATGCCATTCTGCAAAAACTCCTCCGGTTTTTTCAGGCATTATACCACCTCACGAAGAAGAAGATTGCAGCAATAGCAATAACTATGACAAGTATGGAGGCAAAAAGCATTGATAATCGCCTGCTCCAGAAAGGCTCGCGATATTTGTAGCCATAGTCATACATTGCTGAAATCCCAGCAAAGGAAAATGACGAGAGATCCATGGTGGCAGAGTTTTTCCAGCCCCACCTGTCTATCACATCAACGATTGCTATGCCTCCAGATTTTCTTATTGAAGAAGGGATCGATATCGTTATTTCTGTTACATTTTTTATGGTCCTTATTAAAGTTGCAGAATTTGGAGGAATCCAGCTGTAAAGTTTTATTGTGAATGGAAAATCTGGATCAATCTGTCCAGTTTCATTTAGCCTGAGAGATTGAAAGTAAAATTTTTTTCCATCAGATGAAAAATGAGCTGAATAAGGGATTGGAGCCTTAGCGACCCCTATTTCGAATGCTATTTTTTGGCTGTTTATCCCCCCTTTTTGTGCAAAAATTGTGATTCTGTAATGCCCTTCTTTTAATGAGGGGAGGGCGTATGTTGCCTTTCTCCCTCCAGAAATTGTGAAATCCTCTGAATATGAATAGTTTACATTTATGCCCTTCATTTCAACATGGAGTGTTGCTGACTCGTCAGTTGGTTTGTTGTTTCTGAAAACTATGATGAATGCCTGAATCTGCACAGGCTCATTTTCGATATACATAGGATTGACATTGGCACGAATGATGATGTAATTTCCGCCTGCGGATGTCATAGGAAATAAAAGCAGAGAGAGGGAAATAAATGTAAATGGCAATAATGCTTTACGCATCTTCATTGTTTCTCCTCCTTTCTTATCATCAACAGTTCCATAATTTCTGGAGGTATTTGCTTTCCTGTTGCCAGGTCTTTCTCAAGATTTTCAATTCTTTCCTCCAATGTTTTTATGTAATCCTGGTCTATCAATGCTTTAGTAACTTCCATTTCCTTGCTTTCATATACAAGCATATTCTCTTTTTCATTCTCATTTATGCTCTCTACTTCCCCAAGCAAAACATATTTGAGCCATTTTTTTGCAAGCCAGTCCTCATTAACAGCTATAATTTCACCGTTCCATCTTTTGAAGTAGCGGAGCCTTCCGTCGCTCCATGTTGAGCGATAAATGAATGCTTCATCAGTTGAGGGAATCCAGAAGATGGGGATGACGAAGTAACTGACAACAGCAACAATGAAAATGATGATTAGAAGCTCTATCCTGTGCAGTGTTACCGGCAAAAGGAAAAGGCGTATCAAGAAATGCTCAATTTCATAGAAAATGCCTGTTACACCAGATGGCAGGAGCAAAGCAAAGTTCAAAGCTGCCAGTATCGCTATTATCAGAATGATGTAAAATAACAAAGGATGCTCCTTGATGAAATTTTTTTTCTTTTTCTTTCTCGTCATGGTTTTCCTCCTTCTATTTTTATTTTTAATCCATACTTTGCAAGTTCGCTCTCTGAAATAACAATGATTCTGTCTGCTCTTCTCCTTATATATTTTATAGCTGTTACTCCTGGTATTTTGAAAATTGATTGCACAATTTCTCTTTGTGTTACTGCCGGATCATCTGCTTTTATTTCAACAACTATTCCCAAATATTCCCTTACCTTCAAAATATCGCTTTTGCTTTCCATTCTTTTTCTTTCACCTCCATTCTTTTCAATTCTTTCTTTTCTTTAAATATTGAGAGGAAAGAGAGGTGTTATTTCCGCTTTCGTTTCCTTTTCTTTTTCTTCCTTCCTAACTTTTTGAGAGTTAATGCCAGGACTGCACGCCTCTTTAGCTTTCTTGTTACCTTTATCTTCTTCTTTCCAGTTTTGGTTGGGTTGGTTATTGTGGTGCCTATTTTTGCATTCCTGATTTTTTTCAGGAGCGACACGGGAATGTTTTCTTTCTCAGGAATGTTGAGCTGTCTGCTCAGTCCTCCCTTCTTTTTGACCGCCTTTCGTATCCATCTCTTTTTTCCTTTTCTTTTATTATATATGCTCCTCATCTTCTCCTCCGTTTTCTATATACAACAATTCCAGCTACCAGCAGAATGAAACCAATAGCCCACAGGACATATGTCAAATAGGAATATACAGTTGGAGCAACAATTAGCCACCATACTCCTTCCCATCCCTCAGCATTCTGTGCATCAATTGAAACGAGAATGTAAGGCAATATCCATCCCAGGGCAAAGCAGATTAGGGCTGACAGGAAAAACCATCTTGCTTTCATTTTTTCCTCCTCAACAATACTATTCCAAAAACAATGCATATGAAAGAGATGAACGTCCACAGAAGATAGTTTTCCCAGATGGAAAGATGCATTGCATCCTCAGTGATTTTGTATAGTTCCATGACTCCTATTGGAAATTCATATATGCCGAAAACAATGAGGGCAATGCCGAGCATATATGCAATACTATATTTTTTGCGTTTCCTAGCTTTTCTGCTTGCTCCTATGATGGTGAAAAAGAAAATTGCAAAGCCGAGCAGTATCAATGCGACCTGCAGGTCCGTCATGCTCCACCTCCTATTTTTTCCCAAATCCACCTGATTAGTTCAACAAACTTATCATAGAGAGTGTTGAGAATGTCTGTTCCAGCTATTTTGTCGATTAAAAAGATTATGCCAACTCCAGCAAACGAGGCGACAATGAATTTTGCCAGGATGTTTCTTGTTTTAACCAATCAACCACCCCACAAATGGAAGATAACGACCTCCTGTGAAGATTGCATTAAGCACGCATCCAATTCCATAAAGGGCAATTATTGCTCCCAGCCACTCCCATCCTGACTTCTCAAATAGAATAGTGGACATCTTTACCAATAGGATGATGTAAATAATCATGAAAATGAGGGTGATGATTGATTCTACAGTATAATCTAAATGAAAACTTCCGCTGAGATTTTTTGCTATGCCCTGAAAACCAAAACCTATTCCAGCAAGGAGACCGCCGACGCCCGCCATGAATCTGAAAAAATCCTTCCAGGTATCTCTGCTGAAGTGGAATTTGAATGATGTCAGCATGAACAGAGCTATGATTAGAATGTATATTGCCCATGTTGCCGGCGCAGAAGCATATCCAGTTATTGCTTCAAGATTCAGTTTATCACCTCCAGTCCAATGATGGCTGAAACTGTAATAATAAGAAGAATTATCCAGTACAGAATGATGAAGTCCCTGTATGTTTCTACTTTTAGTTTCATTTTCTTTTTCTCCTTCCCCTTTCTTTAAACTTTATATTTATGACTGCGAGTGCGAAAATGATGAATACAACTGCTATAAGCCACCAGTATTGGAGTAAAGGTAATCCAAAGTAGTAAATCATTGCAAATGTCAGGAAGAGCAGGATACCGCCCCATATTGCCTTCTCGTGTGGCTCATCGCTTGCCTTTGCAAACCACGCTGCCAGAAATGCAAATCCAGCTCCCAGCATTGTGAAAATCCAGCTTAATGCCGAAAATATGCCGAATGCGAGTTTTGGAATTATTGCAACTAATGCAAGGGCGATTGCAGTTATGGCAAACATTACTTTTGTTTTTTTCATGCTATCTCCTTATGTATCTTATAATAAAAGGCAAAAAAATCCCTGGGCCAACAAGAGAGCCAGCGAATAATCCCCATCCTCCAATTCCGTAATTGTTTATTATCGGTTGCCATATTTCATCCCATAAGGCATTGCCAACTACACCGCATCCCACAATTATAAGAAATGCTCCAATTATTGTAGAATGACTTGGTATCAACACCAATATTATACCCACCACTATCATGCTGAACCCCATCATCATTCCTGCTTCGCCGTCTGCAAGCCCACCTGCAAAATCAGATAATGCTTTTCCTATTGCATATGCCCATCCCTTCTCGCTTACATAATTTCCCCAGTTTTCAAAGGTGCCAGCATTATACATATTTATGAGTCCAAGTGCAAGCAGAAGAATTACGATAATTAAAATTGCACCCATGCTAACATTTTTTCCTGCTCCAACTGCAAACGCTATTGCAACGCCTATGATGACTACAAGTGCCATTAGAAGCTGATTTACCTGGATATTTCCAAGTGACGAGATTGTTGAGGAAAAAGATTCCATAACGCCCTGAAAATCAAAGTTATTTCCTATGAGAATCATGAAAACCGCACCGAAAAGGAATAATGCCTCCCACTTCACAAGGTCGCTGTGGCCTGTGAGGGTGGAGATGGCAATCGCTGGAATGAAAATGATGAGAAAGATGACACCCATTGTTGAGACGAGGTTCAATCCTTCAAACCATCCTGGATCATAGTCGATTCCAACAAAGTACAATATTCCAGCTACAGCCAGCAAAATAACTGCTATAACTGCAAATATGAATGGATTTTCTTCGATTAATCCTTCTTCATCTGGATCATCTGTCCAGCCCATTATCTACGCCTCCTTTTCTTTCGATTTTTCTTTTTGATTCTGAAAATTGATTTTGCGACCTTCTTTTTCTTCATTACAAGGATTTTTACTGTAATGAAAAGTATGAAGAAAATCAGAGCAACATCAATGATTATCCAATACCATTCCACATCAGCATGATATAACAGGATTGCAATTATTGTGAAAACTGTAATGAGCATTGTTCCTGCTGCTGGTGCATATCCAAGATGCTTTATGCTCTCTGGTTTGAGGAAAAATGCTGACAACGACATGCCTATTACTCCAATTGCAATCATGATGAATATTGCAAACCAGGAAAACGGTAGTTTCCATATATCTTTATCATTTTCGTTTATTATTATCCATCCCCCGCTTTGACTACTTGTAGTTGTAGCTGTTGCTCCATCATCATCTGTTACCCTCAGTGTTATGGTATAATTCCCTTCATTTTCATATGTGTGTGAAGCTGCAGGTATTGTATGATTTTCATCATATATTCCATCACTTTCCCAATCCCATTCATATAATATAATTGTTCCATCTGGATCATAACTTGCTGATGCATCTACAGTCACTGTCATACTATTAATGGTATAATTAAATTCAGCTATCGGCACCTGATTTGTCGTTATTTCTACGCTTTTTGTTTCAATATCTGTGTGTCCATCTTCATCTGTGATTCTCAATTTTATTGTGTATTCTCCTGCAATAGAATATGTATGATTCGCAGTTATACCTATATCTTCATATATGTCATCTCCATCCCAATCCCATTCATAACTTGTTATTGGATCTCCATCTGGAGTATATGATGGTGAAGCATCAACATATATTGTTAATGCATCAGTGGAATAGGTAAAATTAGCAATAGGATCGACATCAGTATATATTTTAAGTCCATAATCTACCAAATCCAATGGATGTTCTCCAGTTTCATTGATATAATATGCTCTTCCTTTTGTATATACATCAGTAGTTCCATTTGTACCATACCATTTTGGATTTGTTGAAAATACTCCAGGCATGAAAGTAAGAACGTATGCATTTCCAGTGGTAAGATGGATATCTCCATCCAAGCTGCGGATATCCCATGTATGCCAGCCTGTTGTCCAAGAAGTTGTATCAAAAATATGATATGTGAGATTGCCATTGCTTCCGTTGAAATCTGTATCTATCAAAACTTTTAATATTCCGCAATCTCCAGGACTATAATAAAATTCTACTTTCCATAGCCAAGGATCATCTACTCTGAATACTTGTGCTTTTGCTTCCCCTGGAAGAAATGCATATTCTGTGCTTATATCTGTTTGACTTTCGTCAAGAGATTCGGCGTTGACCACACCAATGTTGGCTATTGCTATAAATATAAATGCTGCCGCTATGGCAGTAAATTTCATTCCTTCCTTTTGCATGATTTTTTTCTTCATTTTATTCCTCCTTTTATTATTGCTCCTGTGAGGAGCAGTATTGCAATTATTCCAATGCCTATCCAGATGAGTGAATTTGTGTTGTTATCTGCTGTTGTTCCGCCTCCGCCTTCTTCCGCTGTCGTGAAATGCCATATTGCTGAAGTAGTTGTTGTGGTTCCATCATTTGCTGTTACATACCAGTAGTACGTTGTTGATGGGGCAAGACCAGTCCAGTTGATACCTATTCTTAATAATCCTTCGCTGTTTCCTATCCACTGAGTTTGATGTATCATGCTGTCATCTGATGCATTATAGAATGTTGCCTGAATGCTGTCGTTGTCTGCATCACTTATGTTTACCCATAGCATTGTAGATGAGTATGAAACTCCTGTTGCGTTATTCGCAGGAGATGGATTGAATATTACTGGAGGTGAGTTCCCACCTGCAACTGTTGTGAATGTTATTTCCTCACTGTTTACTAAATGGGTGTCATCTTCTATTTTGAAACGGATTGTGTAGGTTGTGTTGTATTCGAGAGTTCTCTGAAACTCCACTGTCCCATTGTATGAAGTAGTTGTATTCCAGATTTCCCATGTGCTGTCTGGCAATTGGTGTTCTAATGAAACGGTCAACAAGTCTCCATCAGGGTCTGAAACATCTGCTGAAAATACTGGTTCTATGCTTACATTTGTTGAGTTGTTCGCGGGCGTCGGCGGCGAGTTGATAGTTATTGTTGGTAGATTTTCAGATGCATATACTTTGATAGTTCCAAATATTGCAACCATCATCGCTATGATGACGGCAAGATTCATTCCTTCCTTTTGCATGTTGCACTCTCTGCCTAAATACTGAAGGTGAACGCCGGTATCAGAGTTAAAGTAGCCCAGACAAGCAAGGCTATAAAGCCTATTGCTATGATGTTGCGTTCTTTCCTGTCGTTCTTCTCAACGTATGCTGCATATGCTGTGAAGAGCAGTATCAAAAAGCTTCCTGCAACGCTTGTCAAAACAGCTCCTTCATTGCCTGTATACTGTATCCACTCGTCCCAGAATGTTATGTTGTAGCCGGTTAGCCATTCCGTGAAATAAAACAGTATTGCCATCGCTGCCAGTGCTATTCCTACTGCTATCAGAATTGGCACTGCTCTCTTCTCTTTTTTCTGTGGCAATATCCAGAATATTAGTGCGGTTCCCACAAGATACAGGAACACGCCCAAGGCGAGGACGGTTCCTTCGCTTGTGTCAACGTCTCCTTCTGCCGCCGATGCAAAAGGTAGAAGGAACATTCCCAGCACTACCGCCAGAGGTGCAACCTTTCCTATTTTTCTCAACTTTTTCAACATTTTAAACACCTGCCTCTAATATTTGAATACGGGAATTGGAATCATCAAAATACAGAGGAATAAGGGGTGTATCATCTTCTCCTCACAGCAAATACAACCATCGCCATGGCCGCAAGAGCGAATCCGATTATTGTGATGATTAGTGTCCATGTGTCGATGCCACTGCTTTCCTCTATTGTTCCTCCTCCACCTGTCTCTTCTTCTGTTGTGAAGCTCCATACTGGAGATGATGTGGATGCACCATTGTCATCCCACGCAACTATCTTCCAATAATACGTGGTGTTGTACTGCAATGTTCCAGGATCATACGTCGTTGATGTGATATTTGACGCCACTTTTGTAGGAGTCTCTGACGTTCCAAAATACACATCATAGGTTAGTGTATCGCCATCTGGATCCGAGCATGTCCATGACAAATCTGTTGTTATGCTCACATCTGTTGACTGATTTGACGGCGAGGGATTGCTCGGCGTTGCTGGAGGATCATTTCCTGGTTCTGACACTGTAATGGTTACGGTGTCATAGGCAGTTGCTCCATCATCGTCTGTGACGGTAAGCTTTGCGGTGTATGTCCCAGCACTGCTGTATGTATGGCTCCGCGTTGCCGGCGGGCTGCCGGAGCCGCTGTATTCTGCGGTGCCATCATTGTCAATATCAAGCTGCCATGATGCTATGCTGCCGTCGCTATCGCTTGCCGACATTGAGAATGTGACTGTTAGAGGAGCATCCCCACTTGTTGGGGAAGCGGATAATGAGCAGGTCGGTGGATTATTTACACTCGCCTCAGTCGTATTACTTGTAGCTGCATACGAAGAGGAATATGATTTTGTTGTTGAGTTATAGCCCCAAGCAGCATAGTAATATGTGGTGTTGCTTGACAAACCAGTATGCACATATGATGTTCCAGTTCCGTTGTACAGCAGAGTTCCAACTGTTCTGTTCCAAGCTGCATTAAATAGTGTTGTAAGATCTACATGTATAACTTTTTCTAAACTTCTACTCGCAAACCATGCTTTTGAGCCATCATCATTCTCTACGTCCCATCCCTGATCGTAATGGATGTTTGAATCTGGAGAAACTTTTCCAACATAGGAAAAGGAATCTGATGCTGCATTGTATTCAAATATAAACAATGCAGAACCATCGATGGATGCACCATTATGTCTTGTCAAACCCATGTAAACATGCCCATCTTGTTCCCAGAAATTGATTGATTGTACTCTTGCGCCATCTGAATAATTCATATATTGTGATAGATCGTATTCCTTAACGAAATTCCAGTTCATATCATATCTTCTTATTTTTCCGCTACCGTTCATATTGCCGCCTGTCGGCTGATTTCCAAATGCAAGCCACCAAGCATTGTTGTAGAAGCATATGCTTTCAGGGTAGTAACCATGCACAGTGTTGTCATACAATGCCTCTCCTGCGTATGAGAGATTGTTTGCATAGATTTTTATTACATGAATCTCGGAATCACTACCAGACGATGAAAGTGTAGTGGCATCTGCCACATAGATGAAACCATCTTTATACTCAATATCTGCTATCTGCGTACAGTTGTAAGAACTATCAAATTGAACATATGATTTTAGCGTGTTGTTGCTTCTCCAATACATATCAATGCGTCCAGGATAATCGCTACCCTTTGCTGAAACCCAGAAGTATGTGTCGTTCAATGTTATACCCTGCAGGTACGGCGTTGATTCAGAAAAACTTGATATTACTGTTACAGAGCCGTTCATAACTTCTGGCAACTTTGTATCATATCTGATGTATGTATGCGTTGCATTAGTTCCCTTTACCCATGATAAATTGATTTGATTTGTTCCATGTGTTTCTGCCACAAAATTTGATGGTTTTGATGGGTAAGATGTTTCACCACCAGGGAGAGTCAATTCATATTCTCTGACTTTATTATTGGAGGATCCATCAACCCTATCAGCGAACCAAATTGAGGATGCATCTGTTCCGTTGACCTGAAAACCTTCGTTGATTCCGGTCCAGTTTCCAGATTCATCTTGGAATAGTGTAAAAGTATTTGGGGATGAATATGTATAAATTAAAAAGCCGCCCCCATTAGCATTTCCAATTGCAATTCCACAATATGCTGTTTCAGATTCAACCCAGAAATCTATACCTTGTGCTTTGTTTGGACAGCTTGGAAGAGTATACGCCCCTACATAAGTCCATCCAGCATCATATTTAAGCAATATTGACGCATCTGTTTCATTTTCTGCTATGATCCACCATGCATTATCAAAAAAACACAAATCATTTCCTTGGTAATTTGGGTGGGATGTGTCATTTAGCACTTCATCTTTCCAAGTTAAGTTTGATGCATAAAATCTTTCGACTTTTGGATGTGCATTTGCTGGTGTGGATGTATCAACCATGTCAAGAACATAAAGATATCCATCCTTGTAAAAAAGTCCTGCAATCATTGCAATGTGGTCTGTACTTTCACTCAAGTCTTTACCTGTGATATATGTTCCATTAAAATGCCATTTACTGATTATTCCAGGGTATGCATTTAGTGTTGTTTTTGAAGAGACAAAAACTGTTGTATCATTTACTGCACATCCCTGTATATATGTTCCGTGCAGAGTGATGTCAAAATAAGTTTTTTCCGTATAACTGTAAGAACTTTCATCTGCACATGTTGTAGGCGGGATAATGGATAACAGCAGAAGGATGCATACCGCCACAACATATTTTCCTTTATCTCTAAATATTTTTCTTGGCAATTGCATCACCAAATTTTATTAAAAAATAGTATACTAAGTATAAAGATTTCATGAAAACATATACATTTATATATTAGTTTTTTAACTTTGTCTACAAAATTCCTAAACAACGTTTTATTTCTTTGATTTGTTTCTCGATCTCTCTTTTTTTGATATTGTCATCTTCTTTGTTCATTTCATTCTCAAGAAATTTTAATACTCCTAATAGAAATGTGTCTTTTAATTTCATTTTCACTTTTATGATGTTTATGATAGCTTCATTTATTTCGCCTTTCTTGAACCTTGCCTCCACTTTTATGAAGTTATTTGCCATTTTCCTCAAGCTTTTTCATTTCCTCCTTTAATTTCCACATATCTACTTCCCAGATGACTCTATTTCCTGTATTCTTGCTTCTATGACTTGCTATATTTTTCTTCTTTAGATATGTCATTGTATCTCTTGCTATGCCTCTTGAAAGCCCTATTTGTTTTGTCGGGCAAATGAAGAATATATCTCCCTTTTCTATTTCCTTCCTTCTTTTCTCATAAAAATGTTTAATGATTTTTTTACATGCCATTAAAATATTATTATAATTATAATTGTTTCCGTTTCCAGGATGCTTATAAGCTTTCCCGCCAAATAATGGGCGTAGAGCAGGAGGTAGTTTTTTTATTCCATATCTTGCTCTTATGTTTCTTATTTTTATATCATCTATTTCAATTCCATATTCCTTTTTTGCTATTTCTGCAAGTTTCTTATCTGTGTATATGTGTCCTTTGTTTTTAATCAGTTCTAAAATATCTTTCGGTTCACCGTTGGACACGATTATCACCTTCATCTCCTAAAATAATATGTATGGCATTAAATATGCCACTAATCGAGTGATTTAATAAATGCATAAATGGAAAGAGAGTTAAAGAACAATTACCGTAAAGTATATTTACCGTAATCTAATTTATGTAAGACGTGTCTTACAAATTATGGTGATAAGATGGTTGAAATTGATATAACCAAAATGAGTTCCAAAGGGCAAATCGTGATTCCTGCTGAGATTAGAAAATATTTTAGCAAAGGAGAAAAATTTATAATAATGAAGGAAGGCAACCTTATAATATTGAAAAGCACCAGAAATATGGATAAAAACTTTGAGGAAGATTTGGAGTTCGCAAAACGAACGGAAGAAGCTTTTAGAAAATATGAGAGAGGAGAGTTTAAAGAAGTTGATGACAAGAAATTTTTAGAAATGCTTGAAGAATGGTAAAGGTTGCCTTTGATGACAAATTTGTTAAACAAATAAAAAAGATAAAAGATCAAAAGCTTAAAGAGAGAGTTAAAAAACAAATCAGAAAAATTATAAAAAATCCAGAAATTGGAAAACCTATGAGATTTGTGAGATGGGGAACCAGGGAGGTTCATATAAAGCCATTTAGGTTATCATATATCTATTTAAAAAATGAGAATAAGATCGTTTTCTTGGATTTCTATCATAAAGATGAACAATAGTTTATTCTTTTACCTTCTTTAACTTAAACTCATCATAGCCTATAGGCTCAAACTGTTTATTTTCATGACCAAGCCCATTATGACCAATTTGACCAATTTCACTACTGTTAACTTTGGTCGTTTTGGTCGCTACGGTCTTGGTCATAAATTTGAAATATCATTATGATTATCATGATTATAGTTAAAATATAGAATACCTTGGACATCTTGGACATCCTGACCATTTCGACTATGCTAAGTCATTCGTTTCTCTTATTTGTGTTTCTCTTATTTGTTACGATCCATGTCCTATTACTCCATTTCTTAATTGTACCAGTATCATGCAATATCATTAATATTTTACAAAGATCATTAATATGTTGATTTGGTAAATCATTTTGAAAAATTGGGTAGATATGTTTTGCTTTAAAGAAAAGGATTTGATTTTTAATCAAGTATTTTCTTACTTTTTCAGCCATGACAAAATAAATCTCCTTTTGTATACAACATCTATGACCCATTTTCCTCTTTCTCTTTTAATTTCTCCATCATTGCCTCATACATACACAATAATTTATCGTAGAGAAGTGGATTGTTTCCACCCTCTATCCTACCTATTATATACATCATTTGTGGAAAAAAATACTTATAGAAAGAATCTTCCTCTTTCTCTTCGCATTCTATAAATTTTTCCATTATATCTTTGGGAGGTACTTTTTCATAGAAATAATAATAAAATCCACAAAAAATCATACTCCAACCGCCTAATTTACAAATTATTGTTGGATGCTTACATTTGGGGCACATCTTTTTATACCACCACAACCATCTTTTTTCATGCTCGTCATATTCTACTATTGGACCTATTCTAACTTTCATCACTCGCCTCCATTATTTTTCCAAAAATTTCTTCTACAAATTCCTTCCCTTCAACCACAATCATCTCATTTAAAATATCATATGCTTTTTCCGGTTTATTCCTTAGTAAATATAGAAAATCTTTTCTTATTTCTTTTCTTATTTCTTGTATTGATTCATTTTTTGTTTCTTTTTTTATCCTACAAAGTTCACAATATGCTTGACTATATGATGATGTTTCAAAGACTTTACCACACGAGATACACACCTTTTTAATTAAGAGATGCCCACATTCTGCACATAATCTTCTGATAGTGTTGTTATTACGATAATGTAAAAAAGGATGCCAATATTCAGCAGGCAAATATTCATCTACTTTCAACAAATATACATATCCTTTCTTTATCAATCGCCCACACATATCACATCTGTAATTTTGTTTTGCGATGAGTTTCTTCATACTACATCCCTCCTGTCATCTGGCTTGGGCTTTGCATCTGCCTGCATATATTGTTGTAATACTTTTTCATCAACTATGCCATCCTTTACAAGTGTATCGATAGTTTTTATGAGAAATGCATTGAATTTTGCCTGAGCTTGCGATATTGCTTTATGATACTGCATTTCTTCATATATGTCCATGATAGTTTTTGCCTGTTCCTCCACGACTTTTTTTAGTTCGTCAAGAGTATCTGGCAAATCTATTATTGCCTGTGCAACCTTCTTTTTTCTTGTTTCAAAATGATTATGGTCGTTGCTGTTATCAAACCATGAATCTTGAGTTCTTATGTTGTGTTTTTTTGCAATCTGTACTATTTCTGGATAAGGAAGCTCAAATGCGTAATGTGGTTCGCTTTCTTTTTCAATGAGTCCAAGCTTATAACCAAAACCACGTTGCAAAAGCTCTGCAATCTGCATCGCCCTTTTTAGCATCACACGTTCTATCTCTTGCAAATCTTTTTTTGTATGCAATTCCTCGTTATGCATCATTATTGTTATTGTATGGCTGTTGTAACCAATATCTTCCTTTATTGTTACTATCTTATCAAAATCATCACCAGGCGAACATCTCCATACTCTGTGAATATCGCTTTTGTATTCTGCGGGAGCAGGGCATAACTCACGTTTCAACTTTTCAGTATCTGCATGCCTGTTGTTTGGCGTCCATGCCTTGCTCCACGGCACAAGGCGGGAAGGCGGAGCCAACACATTGAACTTGTAGAAAAAGTGATGTGCTTGCAGCGGTGCTTTTGTTATGAACCATCCCACATGGTTGCCATTTTCATCATCTTTTTTCTCATGCTTATTGATGAATTTCCAGAAGTTATCGCCTTTTGTATATAGCTTTGGATTTCTTGTTCCTCTTATTCTTCTGAGGACATTTTCTTTCTCAAGTTTTTCAATGTGGTAGCGAACCTTTTCCCTATATCTGTTACTGCCAAAGATAATATCAGCTATCTTTGAGGGGCAAAATCCCTCTACTGCAAGCTTTGCGATTCTAATTTTCAGCTCTTTTGTTTTCATATATATCGGCTCTGTCAAAAATCGTGTCAAAATTTAGACCATCCCTTTTTGACACACCTCTGTTAGAAGATGGTTGGGGGGATGGTCTGTTTTTTGACAATTTCTGCCATTTTTCTCTGTAAAATTTTTGACAGGGGATGGTTGGAAAATTTTGACATGTCATTTCTCATCCTCCTGCTTCCTTGCTATCTCTGTTTTTATTTCCACCGCTCTTGGTAGCCACTCGTATTTTTTGAGGATCTCATCCCACTCATGTTGTCGTAGGCGAGCATAATATCCGCCTTTTTCGGTCTTTTTGAAGCCATGAGCAATAAAAATATCATCATATTCTTCTGGTTCTTTGCCTCCTCTTCTCTTATCGATGTAAATCATGAGGAAAGGATTATTTTCCTCTTTCTCTAAAGGTTCTAAAATAAATTTGAGGAATTTCTCTTTTGCAACTTGAATGATTTTATCTGCTATTTCATCTATGCTTGGTAGTTCATTGAATTTTTCTAATGTTGTCTGCATTGCTATCGTTGCATTATTGAGAGCATTCATGCGAGCCATGATTTCATTGTTCAGCAAAGCACCACCTCCACCAGTTCGGCAAAATTTTCTGGAGGTCTGCCCTTTATTTCCTCAAATTCCTTTATCATTGTGCGGATGATCCCAGCAGAAACACCATGGCTTTCACCCTCTTTTATAACTTCATTTATTCTCTCATTAATAATTACAACTTTCACATCACCACCTCCTGTGTGCATATATCCCGCAAAAATGGGGGTTTGTCTGCAAATTTAACAGAGGAGATTAAAATTAATCCCGCCCGGTCCATCTTCTTTTTAAGATAAGGTTGCGTAGACATCCCCCGATTTTTGGGCTTTGCCTGTTTTACCCTCACAAAGTCAGGCAGTTTTTCTACTGCCTCTTTTAGATCATCACTTATGACATGAAGATAGCGAGCGGTAGTTTCGATTTTTTCATGCCCCAATAAACGCTGAACGACCCTCACATTCACGCCAGCACGGAGGAGCTGGGTTGCGTAAAAATGACGAAAACTGTGGGGATGTATCCATGAACGCCCTGTGGCAACTGATGCCTCATGCACAATATTCCAGATGCTATTAGGGGAATATGGCTTTCCGTGAGGGCTGATGAACAGAAAATCGTTATATTTTTTGTCTTTTGGCTTTGGTCTCCAGTGCTGGATATAGTTTTTGATGGATGGATAGTTTCTCCCCTCAAGGAGGCGTTCTGGAAGGGGAACTACTCTTGGTTTTTTCATTCCTCCGCCTTTGCCATAGATGAGCATTTCCCCCTTCTGGAAGTCAATATTTGAGATTTTGAGCATGCACAATTCTCCGCTTCTCACCCCTGTGTTGGCAAGGAAAACTATGATTGCTCTTTTCCTTCTGTCGCTTTTTGAACGTGAGGAGTAGTATTTGATTATCTCTGCAACATCCTCTGCGGTTGGAACCTTTATGGGCTTTTCATATTCCTTGTAGAGGGCAATGTGTGCATCAACGCCTATGAATTTCGCCCATCGGTTGATTGCTTTGACGTAGAGATTAATTCCTCCTGGTTCCACACCCTCCTTTCTCTTCTCCTCAAAAAAGCGATATATTTCATCCTGATTGAAAGCAAGCAAATCAACTCCATATGTTTCCATGTGCTTCAGCTGACGTACTGTTTTTTCAGTTGTGGAAGGAGCGAGTTTGAGGTGATGAATGGCGAACCTTTCAAATCTCACCCATGTGTCCGCATCTACTCTCTGGAGTTTGATTGTTTTTTTACGGTCCATTTTTACCTCCGCATATAGGACATGCATCAAGGCGAGAGCATTCCATGTAGCCACAGCAAGGGCAGAAGAAGCAGGTCAACATACCACCCTCCTAATTTCTTTTATTTTTTTCTTTTGAAAAATCATCCAGATTGCTACCATTCATATCTCTCATGATTTTTTTGTATAAACCAGGATACAATCTTGCCATTTCTTTTTTCCAACCGATATATCCTGTACATGTAATGCAACCAATTCTATCTACTCCATATTTTTTATATGCTGGATTTACTGGAAGATTATTTTCCTCGATATATTGCCAGATATCATTTGTATCCCAGTAGAGAATAGGCATAGCTTGCCAGATTTTTCTCTTTTTGCTGTAAAAGTAATCTCCATATCTTATTGCAGTCCATCTTCTCTGATAACTTTCATCCCACGTAATACCTACAAAAACTGCTTCTATGCCATTTTTCTTGTAAAAATCATAGGCAGGTTTTTCTTTTAGATAATAGCAACATTTGGGGGTTCCATCTTTTGTTTTTATTTTTCCCTTTGCATATGCTCTTTGTCTCGATAGACTCCAGTATCTTAAATGCGGATAACCATATTCCTTGACACATTGCCAAAACGTTTTTTCAGGTTTTAGTTCAACAAAATTAAGATTCCATTCCTTGACAAGGTATTCCTTAAACTCTAATGTTTCCTTAAATTCCACTCCAGTATTTGAGAAAATTACCAGGACATTTGGGTTAATTTGTCTCACAAGATGTAATAATACCGTACTATCTTTTCCGAAAGAGCACGCAACACAGCATTTTTTATGATCCTGGAAAACCTTTTTAATTAACGAAAAGGAATGTTCTATTTTCTCATC
>CAZNGK010000008.1:0-6668 GCA_964572575.1 uncultured Thermoplasmatales archaeon
TCTTCTGCCATAAGTGGCATAAAATAGCGATTATATATTTAATATTTGCTGAGTTGAAAAGCTGAAAAGATGCTGAGTTGAAAGCGAAATGACTATCATTTTTGAAAACGAATGATAGCATCTACTATTTTCACTCTATTTTGTTTTCTTTTATGAATGGAAATAGAGCTTTTATGGATAGAACGAAACCTGATTAGCTATCGTTTTTCAATTTTCACGATTTATTAATAAATGCAATTACAAAAATCAGAATAAATGTTTTACTTCTGTTAACAATTTATATGAGCTAAAACACTACGGAAAATGTTCAATCAATGATCCTGAGACAATTATTAAAGCATCATTCCAACAAATTTTTGAATTGATATAATTTAACATTATGCAAGATATTGTTGCCATGGCAAAAAATATGAGAGCAGTTCTATATCTAAAAGAAGAAGATGAGAATTTTATAAAATTTGTTTTAAAATATAACAGGCGCAGAAGTATAGCGGTGCCGGACTTCGCTAAAACGCCAGATGGAAAAAGTTTTGTTTCAGCTATAATTCCCAAGGAGGCAAAAAAATTTTATTCGGGTTTAAGCAAAGAAGAAAAAGTGATTTTCCTTTCCATGCTATACATTGCACCTGTACTGACTAAACCTTCTTATCTTGTTGACTTCGAAAAACATGAAATAATGCCAATTCTTGCAAAGGAGAAATTAGATATAAGGGAGGGATTGCGTCATTTAAGAATAGCAGAATATTCAATGCTTGACTATAGGCTAAGCATTGAAGAAAATATGGAAGAATATATATCCAAAGATTTGAAACGTTTCTGGAGGATAGAAGGTGAGAAAGAAAAAGTTGGGAGTTATTGCCTCATTTCAATTCCAGAAGAGTTAAAAGAAATGGCAGAAGGATATGCCATTGTTATAGCTATAGATATAAAACCATGAGCTGACTGCTTTTTCTCTTATAATCCCAATTTTTATCTTATACTCCCAAAGTAGAAAGAATAATTGTCGAAAATAAGTATAAGATACAAAAATCGTTTTTGAAAGTATTATTGTCCATCTCTCCCATATATATACAGAATGAGTTTTAATATGTCATCAATTGCCATCTGACAAAAATACTTAAAAATACAATCTTAACTTTACATTATAAAGCATTGCTTTTCTTCCTGTTATTGTTATTTGAAGACATTACTCGAAAAAATTTCGATGTGTTTATAAAATAACCCTGATATAAGAGAAGATGGATGGAATTCATGAGATAATCTTGGATAATTTTGAAGATGTTATTCATCTCGTGGATGAAAATATGAATGTTATTTTTGTAAATAAAGCAATTGAAAAATTGTCGAGGGGAAGAGTGAAAAAGGAAGAAATGATTGGAAAGAATTTATATGAGATATTTCCCTTTTTAAAGGAGGATAATGTTGATAAGGAATATGAAAAGGTTTTTTCTGAAGGTGTGGTGGTGAAAACAGAAAAATGGACAGAATATGAAGGGATGAGAATTTTTACAGAAACTAAGAAAATTCCAATAAAGGAGAATGGAAAAGTTAGTAAGGTTGTAACCATAATGAGAGATGCTACTGAGATCAAAAATATGGAAGAAGCCTTAAAGGAAATTGCAGATAAATATAGCACAATTGTAGAGCTTGCGCATGAAGGAATTTGCATTGATGATGAAAATGAAAGAATAATCTATGCAAATAAAGCATTTGCAGATATGCTTGGATATAAAAAAGATGAAATTATCGGAAAAAATATATTTGATTTTGTTGATGAAGAAGGGAAGAAAATTTTTGAAGAACAAATGAAAATAAGGAGAGAGGGGAAGGCGAGTAGATATGAAATTAAAAAATATAGAAAGGATGGAAAGGCAATTGTGGTGCTAATTTCAGCCACACCTGTATTCAAGGAAGGAAAATATGTTGGAAGTATAAGTGTTAATTTAGATATTACAGAAAGAAAAAAAGCTGAGGAGGAAATTAAAAAAGCGCTGGAAGAAGAAAAGAAATTTAAGGAGGAAGTTGCTCATTACTTCTTTAATCCAATTGCAATTGCAAAAGGTTATCTCGATTTAATAATGGATGAACTGGAACAGGATTATCAGAAAAAGTTAGGAACTGTAAAAAATGCAGTTGAGAGGGTAGAGAATGTTGTAAAAAACATTGTAACAAAAGGAGTGATATGTGAATAAATTTCTATTTAACAATTCTAGTTTTATTCCATATCTAAGGAACTCATGTCGATAGATATGTTCACATTATGAATACAGAAGCAAAAAAGATGTAACATCTTGTTATTCAATTTGCTTTTGTCTTTGCTTTTGTCATAAAATAGAATATTAAAATTCTTCAGGATTTACAATTATTTTCCTTTTGATTTTTTCGCAATCTTTTTCATCGCACTTATCAAAACTTTTTAATAAACCTTTGCGTTTTACCTTTAAAAGCTGAGGGTGATATCCATGAAAAAGATTGTTGAAGAGGCTCTTTCAAAGGCTGATAATGAAACTCAAATTGCATTGAGTGAAGAAGAGGAAAAACAACTCAAGGAAAGGAATAAGGAACTCGAGGAAGTTCTTGCGGGGCTGACAACCAATATAAAGGTTGTCGGCTGTGGGGGAGCTGGCACGAACACCATAGAGAGATGTTTTGAAGCAAAGATATACGGAGCTGAATTGATTGCAGTAAATACAGATGCTCAGCATTTGTTGCATGCAAGAGTTCCACATAAAATGCTCATTGGAAAACATGTCACTAAAGGACTTGGCGCTGGTTCACTTCCAGAAAAGGGAAGAGAAGCTGCTATAGAGAGTGAATCAGAAATAAAGAAAGCTTTGGAAGGAGCAGACATTGTTTTTGTAACATGTGGGCTTGGAGGAGGAACTGGCACAGGCTCTGCGCCAATTGTTTCAAGAATTGCAAAAGAATTGGGATCACTTACTCTTGCAATTGTTACAATGCCATTTAGTGTTGAGGGAAGGATAAGAAGGGAGAATGCAGAAATGGGACTTGCTCGCTTGAAAGACATATGCGACACTGTCATTGTCATTCCAAATGATAAACTTCTGGAGATAGCTCCCAGGATGCCGTTAAATAAAGCTTTTAAGGTAGCAGATGAAATTTTAATGAGAAGCATAAAAGGAATTACTGAAATGATTACAAAGCCTGGCCTTATTAACTTGGACTTTGCTGATTTGAAGACTATAATGAAGCAGGGAGGTGTTGCAATGATTGGATTAGGCGAGTCAGATAGTGAGAATAGAGCTGTTGAAGCAGTGAATGAAGCATTATCTTCGCCATTGCTTGATGTTGATGTGAGTGATGCTTCTGGCGCCTTGGTGAATGTAATTGGCGGAGAGGATATGACTATTAAGGAGGCAGAGGGCGTAGTAGAAGAAGTTTATTCAAGAATAAATCCAGATGCAACAATAATATGGGGAGCTGGCATTGACAAAAGCTTAAAAGGAACAATAAAGGTCATGATTGTGCTCACAGGTGTAAAATCAAAGCAGATTTTAGGTCCCTCGACGGGGATAGAAGAAAAGGAGTATGGAATAGATATAATAAGATGAAAATGAAGTTCATAGACAGGGCATGGGAAGTTCAAAATAAAATAGAGAAGAGATTTGAAAGGATCGGCAAAGGAAAATACGGTAGAGTTCTAAAGATGGCAAGAAATCCAGATAGCGAGGAATATATTAAGACTGCTCAGATGACTGCAATCGGCATACTCATTATAGGCTTGATAGGCTTTACAATAATGATTCTTGCAACTGTCGTTGCCCCTTGGATTGCAGATAAACTGGGGATTTAGATGGCAATTTTTGTGGTAAAAACACAAGTTGGACAGGAAGAAAATGTTGCAAACTTGTTTGAAAAAGCTAGCAAGAGAACAGGAAAGATATATGCCATTCTCGCCCCAAAAGAATTAAGAGGCTATATTTTTGTTGAAGGAGAGGATAAGGAAACTGTAAAGAGAATAATAAGACATATGAGATATGCAAGAGATATGCTCGAAAAAGAAGTAAGTATTGAGGAAATTGAGCATTTTCTATTTCCGCCATCTGCTGTTGCCAATATTGAGGAAGGAATGATTGTTGAACTTGTAAGTGGACCTTTTAAAGGGGAGAAGGCAAAAGTAACGAGAATAGATGATGCAAAAGAAGAAATTACTGTTGAGCTTTTAGATGCAATGGTTCCAATACCAATTACTGTCAGAGGAGAACAAGTTCGCATATTAAAGAAAAAGGAGGAATAAAATGGATGAAGTAGAAGTTCTTGTCGAAGGAGGTAAAGCAACTGCTGGTCCACCAATAGGACCTGCTCTTGGACCTCTTGGATTGAATGTTGTGGAAGTAGTGAATAAAATAAATGAACTTACAAAAGACTTCCAGGGAATGAAAGTTCCAGTGAAAATAATTGTGGATCCAAAAACAAAGGAATTTGAACTTAAAGTAGGCACTCCTCCAGCATCTGCATTGATCCTGAAAAAAGCAGGCGTCGAAAAGGGAGCCGGAGACGAAAATCCTGCAGGCAACATTACTATGAAAGACGTTGTTGACATTGCAAAAATGAAGAAACATGACTTACTTGGCAAAAGCCTTAAAGAAAAGGCTAAGGAAATAATTGGAACATGTGTATCAATGGGCATAACAATTGAAGGAATGAAGGCTAAGGAAGTTATAAAAAAGATAGAAGAAGGAGAATTTGAGGAATTTTTTAAAGAGGGATAAATAGGTAGATAGATAAAGAGAAATCCCTAGCTTCTTAATCCTTAGCCTAGATAGGATTGAATACAAAGACTTCTATCTCTTCTTCCTTCCAATTTCCTGCATTATCATATGCCACAACTTTTAATGTATGAGTTAGAAACATCTGTTCATCCCATGTCCATTCATATGGAGACGAGCTGTCCTGACTCTTATATTTCCCATCAACCCAGAATTCTACTTTCTGTATTCCAGATAATGCATCGCTTGCCTTCACTTCAACTGTTATTTTTCCAATAACAACTGCCTTCTTTCCAATGGTCGGTAGCACTTCTCTATTGAAAATATACACCTTTCCTATAGCTGGCTTTTCTACTTCCAAAGAAGGCTTTGTATTATCAACAGTAAATTCCTTGGATATGACTGTTCCATTATTGTGGGATTTATCTTGCGCTTTTATCATTATAACATATTTATCTCCATCATCAAGGTTTGTAGTATTCCATTCATACTCTCCATCATTTTTCACATTTGTTGCAATGGCAATCCACAAGCCACCGCCATTTGGGCTATATTTTATGGTGATGGATATATTCTTTCCATCATAATTATCTGTTGCATTCCATTTTATTGTCACTTTTCCAGATATGCTTTCATTTCCAGCAGGATAAATAATGTTGATGGTAGGCGGGGTATTATCCTCTATTTTGAAGTGAGATGCGTCAGAGGTAATTCCATTTCCTGCTGTATCAACTGCATAAATGTAAAAGTCATAGGTGCCAAGCATGCTGTAAGTTTTGTCGCAGAAATATGTATCATCTGTTTTATTTTGCTTTATGCTGAAGTTTGAATGACTGCCATCTGGATAAGTTATATTTAGGAAAACATCTGCTATTGCAACATTATCTACGACTGTGCATGAAATGTTTACTTTCTCTCCAAAGTTTTGAGAGATTGGAGAAGCATCAATATCTTCTATGCTTGGAGGAGATAAATCAACTATTTCAAAATGATATATGCCAGAAATATTGCCATTTCCTGCTGTATCAACTGCATAAATGTAAAAGTCATAGGTGCCAAGCATGCTGTAAGTTTTGTCGCAGAAATATGTATCATCTGTTTTATTTTGCTTTATGCTGAAGTTTGAATGACTGCCATCTGGATAAGTTATATTTAGGAAAACATCTGCTATTGCAACATTATCTACGACTGTGCATGAAATTGTGACATTTTTTCCTGCATCCTGCTGAGGAGGAGCTGGTACAACATTTGTTATTTTTGGAGGAATAAGGTCTTCTGAAACAACATTTACCTGCACAGTAAATGTTCCTGTTCCGCCATTTGAATCAATGTCAATATTGCAAGTATGTAAGCCTACAGCCAATCCTGTGGTATCTATATCTACTGTTATAACATCATGCTCTCCTGTAGAAGTGCCATCAGTTGGAGTTACTTCTACCCATGTGCAGCTTTCTGTCAAGTCATAAGTTAATGTGCCTGTTCCTGCATTCCATATTTCAAATGTTGTTGAAGCAGATTGTCCTTCAAGCATATTTCCAAAATCATGTGAAGATGGATTATAATCTAAAATTGGTTGGGGAGCAACAACATTTACCTGCACAGTAAATGTTCCTGTTCCGCCATTTGAATCAATGTCAATATTGCAAGTATGTAAGCCTACAGCCAATCCTGTGGTATCTATATCTACTGTTATAACATCATGCTCTCCTGTAGAAGTGCCATCAGTTGGAGTTACTTCTACCCATGTGCAGCTTTCTGTCAAGTCATAAGTTAATGTGCCTGTTCCTGCATTCCATATTTCAAATGTTGTTGAAGCAGATTGTCCTTCAAGCATATTTCCAAAATCATGTGAAGATGGATTATAATCTAAAATTGGCTCTTCTACAACATTTACCTGCACAGTAAATGTTCCTGTTCCGCCATTTGAATCAATGTCAA
>CAZNGK010000008.1:6768-20973 GCA_964572575.1 uncultured Thermoplasmatales archaeon
TCTATATTTCAACTTCTCAAAAACATCAAGAATTAAATGAATAATGGTTTACAAGATTCCTCATCATCTTCTTTACATATTAAATTTGAAAAAGCCATTCTGCTAACCATCAGCTATTCTGTTACATCACCGTATTTCTATTGTCAAATTTCAAAAAATAAAATTTAAAAAGAAGGAGGAATGATTATTTGTTCTTAGCTCTTTGTTCTCTTCTTCCATATTGCAACAACTGCAATTGCTACTACCACCAATATTACTATTATTGCAATGTAGAGTAGAGTGTTTACCTCTTCTTTTGTAACTTTCACTTTTATAGTTATCTCACCAGTGGCTCCGTCATCGTCTGTCACAACAAGAGTAACATTGTAAGTTCCAATCTTTGCATATGCATGAACTGGATTTTCCTCATAGCTTATGTTTCCATCACCAAAGTCCCATGTGTAGTTGACAATGCTACCATCTGAATCATATGAAAGGGATGTAAAGTTAATGTTTTTCCTTATTTTCGGCTCCTCTGGCAGATAAGAAATTCTTGCAGTTGGTGGAACATTTGCCACAACAATCTGTTGTTTGACAGTATTTTCTGTTCCTTTATCATCTTTAACAGTTAGTGTAACCATATAAGTACCGTTATCTTCATACTTATGATAAACAATTTTTCCATAACCTTTAGTTCCATCTCCGAAATCCCATGTGTAATTAACAATACTACCATCCGGATCATAACTTGAGTTTGCATTGAACTTTATATTATCCACATCAGTTGGTTCTGCTGGAGTATAGTTGAAATCTGCCACAGGAGGCTTGTTCTTCAATATCTCAAAAGTAGCCTGGTGTGTTGCTCCTTTATTTCCTGCATTGTCAACTGCATAGTATTCTATAGTATGAACACCTTCTGCAGAAACAGTATCTGTGCCGCTCGTTCCTAAGAATGTTTGCCAGTTTCCGCCATCGAGCCTGTAATATATCTGTTTCACTCCTGCAAGATTGTCTGAAGCTGTTATTTTTACAGTAACATCACTCGTATACTTACCATCCTCATATGTTCCCTGAAGTGTATGAGATGAGGTAGGAGCTGTTTTATCTACTTTCAAATCGAATGATGTTGTATTTTCATTTCCTGCCATATCCTTTGCATAAAATTCTACAGTATACACTCCGTCTCCAAGCTGGAACGGTGTGGCATAGTCATGCCATTCACCATTTGTTCTATACTTAAATTCTGCTATACCAGATGCTTCATCAGTTGCATTCAGCGTCACTGTTACAGTGCTCTTATACCAATCGTTATTTCCCATTGTTCCTTCCAAAGCATATGAAAGGATTGGTTTTGCCTTATCTATGTTTATAGCCTTACTTTCAACTGCTTTCTCATTTCCAACATTATCAACTGCATAGTAATAGATAGTATGAGCTCCATCTTCTGAAATGATAAACTCTGAAATATACTCTGTCCATGCCCCTCCATCTATTCTGTAATATATTTTATCCACACCACATTCTCCATCAGTTGCTGTAAGATTCACAGTGACACTGCTTATATACCAGCCATTTTCACCATTAGGTGAGGTAGGATCTAATGCAATATCCGTTTCAGGTGGTGTATTGTCTACATATAATGTAACATTTCCTATTGAACCTGTATTTCCTAAACTATCGCTTGCATAATATTCAACATAATGCAAACCTTCGTCCTGGATGTAAATAAGCAAGTCAGTATTCAACAAACCAGTCTGCCAAGCTTGCCAGCTTCCATTCCATATGCGATAATATATGTTGTAATCATGAGCATCGGTAGCATTCATGTATATAGGTGTGGAAAAACTTATCCAGTCATTGTAATATGGCTCACCAACTTCAAAGGTAAGCTGTGGTGGGTCAGCATCTACTTCCACATATGAATTTGTTGCAATTGCACCCATATCGCTATTGTTCATATCCTTTACTTCCACATTGGTGAGATTTAGATATGAAAAGCCTGTTTGCTGAGGTAGAAAAGTAATGGAAATTAATGTGCCTGCAGTTGATACGCCTCCTAAGTCAAAAGCTGCTATTGGACCAATTGTTCCATTTACATTATCCACTGGAGTTGTACCTCCTATATTCCCTGAGAAAAGAGTGCCATAATCAAATCCTGAAACCTGCAGAACTGCTGGATCAAAATGAAGAATGCAAGAAGCTCCTGACATTGTCTGCCCATGTGGGTCAACTGTTATGTTTACAGTAAATGCACTGCCTCCAACTAAGGAAAGCGATTCTACAACCATGTCAACGGGATTAACCATTATCGTTGCAGGCGTAAGGGAAGGAAGCCATTTATCTGTTCCAGCACCAAAACAGGTGGCGCTTACATTTGCAATAAAGTCAATGGTGGAAACACCGCTCGCATCTTTTGCCTTGAATGTAATATTTGCAAATATGCCAGATACTGGAGATGAAGTTGTTGATATACCCATCATATATTTGACAGATCCATTTACATTATCTATGATTATAAATCCTGGCATTAGGCTATCCATCCATATATCAAATAGTCCACCATCTTCCACACTCAAAGCCTCCATTAAATTTGCGTCAAAAGTAATACTTGCCTCTGCAAGATTAACAGGCGTGCTTGAATTTATATAAATGCTCACAGTGAATGTTTCATTGCTTGTTACAGATGTTTTGTCAATGAAAATTTTCATTTCTCCTGTTCCATTTTCCCCAAGTGATAAAGGTAAAATTAAGGAAAATAATAGAAGAAAGGATAGAGGGAAGATTATTCCTTTTCTCATGCTTTTCATTTTTATCATCCCCTTGCTTAACCAGTCCATTTTGTAGCAAGCATTATCAGGTCTCCAAGTCCTATTTCACCATCTCCATCTAAGTCATACTGTTGCACTTCTTCCCAGTCTGGACTGCTTTCATTCTTGCCCCAATTTGCTATGAGTAGTAGTAAGTCATCAACGCCTACGTGTCCATCTGCATTGAAGTCTTCTGCCCATGGTGCAATATAACACCATGACTCATTTACTGGTGTGCCTTTTGCATTGCCAAGCATATCCTCTGCATATGCATAGAATTCATAGTATCCTGGCTTGTAGTATCCTCCATCTGGGTTATAGATGAATTCCCATGTATGGTTGCCAGATGCAGTTCCATATTCTGTCCAGTCTGTCCAGTTTTCACCATCTGGGCTGTATCTGAAGTATAATGTGATTTCTTTCACTCCTGCAAGGGCGTCTGTTGCATTTATGGTTATATTAAATGGCATCTCTCCTGTGCATTCTAATTCAATGCTTGTCTCTGGGGCAGTTGCATCGACATAGAATTTCTGTTTTATCTGGTCTTCTTCAAGCACTTCATGACCAAGCTTATCAATTGCGCTCACAAATAATGTTACAAGTTCTCCTTCTTCAAGAGGTCCTGCCGGCGCTTTGTAGTCGTTTGGAGTGAATACATAGCTTACACTGTAGCTTCCAGATTTGCCCGGCTCTATAACTGTCCATGAACCTATACCAATATGATACCATGTAAGGCCATCGAAGCTTATGAGTATTTCATCTATACCTGATGCATTTTCTGGATCTGGCAGGTCGGTTGCATTAATGTATATTGGAGTATCCCATGTGAGTATGTGTGCAGTTTCTCCTCCAAGGTCTATCTCAATATTTGGCTCTCCATATTCTTTTGTTACCACTGGTGGCTCAGTATCTGCAATAAGCTGACATTCTGCATCATATGTGCCGTGATAGTATGGTGGTTGTTCAACGTTGCCAACACAATCATATGCTATGGATATGAAGCGATACCATCCTGCACCTTCTGGAGCAGTAAAGGCAAGTGTCCAGTTGTCTGCTGTTCCATCTGGATGTGTAATCAAGCTATTATTGACTGCATACAATGTCCAGTCTGCAGGCCATGTCTCATTATCTGCGCTGTACTTGTAGTATACCTCTACCTTGCACACTCCTACTGGTCCAGTGACATTGCATCCATAGTCTATAATGTCAACTACTGTTATGTTAAATGGTGCTTCTGTCTGGTTATATGGAATTATCTCATCAACTCTTGAGGCTGGTGGTAATGGATCTACATATAGATGCTGTTTGCTTGGCTCATATTCCTCAACATGGCTCACATTATCTACAGACCAGTGATATAGCTCTATCTTGCATGGATCTAAGCCTGGACGTGCAGCAAAGTAATCTTCGACAGTTGCATCTGAATCATTTAATATTATCTTCACTGCCTCTTCAACAGTGAACCAGTGCTTGCTATGTTCTGGATCTCCATATTTCCATAACAGTATTGGCTCTTCTCCAAGGAACATATACCATGTTTCATTCACACCACTATCCCAGATGAAGTCATCAGTGCCATTGAGCCATATCTTGGTTGTTGGGCTAACCCAGTGTATTATTTCTCCTCCACCAATTTCTTCTGCAACATACGGCATGCTGAATTCTTTTGTCGTTCTTGGAGGTGTGCAGTCTATGGCAACGTCCTGTGTATTTTCTTCTAATGTCATATTGTTGTAGTCATATATCTTCCAGTGTATCTCATATTTACCACATACATCCCATTTGCCTGTTCTGTTATACATCAGTTCGCCAAGATGTATCCACACTCTCACAAACTCTCTTCCATCATCGTCATACCACTTATCATATTTGATTCCTTCATATGGTGGTGTTGAAAGACATGAAGCATTTGCTACTGTCCATGGAATTAATGGCACCCATTCTCCAGAGTTGCCAAATACTCCTCTTATTGTAAGTGTCCAGTATCCATTGAATGTTATATCTTCAACATGGAACCAGCCGTCATTGTATGTGCTGTCGTAAATGCCCTGCCAGTCTACATACATGTAGTCGCAATAATTCCATACACCATTGTGATCGCTGTCTATCCAGCTTATTATATCGCCTGCCACATCTCCTCCGATGTATACTGACATGCTTGATACTATTTCATCTGTCAGCAGTTGTATTTCCACTTCATTAGTTACCCATCTCCATACTGTATAGTTGATATACCACACGCCTGTCTGACATAGCGTATTATTTGGCATATCAGTAGCATTGATGATGAACCATGTGCAGTTCTGGAAGTAATACACATTATCTTCTTCATCATAATGGACTGTGCTATCCTCTTTAATATCGAATTCTATCTCACTTGTAGGTGGCATGTCATCTACGCCTACATGCCATTCATTTGGCTCTTCAGTGTTGCATAGGTCATCTTTGCTGAAGTAGTATACTGTGTGATTACATCCATGTTCGAAGTAGAATGGCTCGCTATATGGCATCCACCAGATGTAACCACCATAGTAATTCTCTATATACTTGGACCAGTTTGCTGCCCAGTCGTCGTCATCCAGATACAAGCCATCTACCCAGAAGTCAGAATGATTGTTGAATTGTATCATATCTGCATGACTTGATACAACTATTTCGCTACCATTTATTGCGCCAGGTGTTTCTGGCGTTGGCCAGAACTCATATTTGCCACTGCTCTCATTCCACCATCTCCATCTATAATATGTGTTATTCTGCCAGTTGTATGGATATATGCAAGGCTCAACTCCATTGCGAGTGTGATTTGCCACAAAGTGCACATCGTCGTATATACATATTACTTCTGGTGCATAACCCCCTTCAACATCCGATGGAGTATACAAGTAATCTTCTTCCATGTAATAATTTCTTGGTATCCATGGATGATTGCCCCAAGATATGCCCAGATCTGTTTCTGGAGGTGTGCCATCTACATACCAGCGTTCATGATGTAGCTCACTGCTGTGACACAGTCTATCCTTTGCAAAGTAATACAAATCGTGTGTGCAGTTCTCAGGCAGATGAAGCTCAAATGAAATGAATCCTATTCTGCTATCATTGTCATAGTCGCCATTGTCTTCAATTACCCACCATATATTGTTGTATATTTCCTCATCATCAGGTGTTATTCCTGGAATTTCGCATCCAAACTCCCAATAATCACCATAGCCTGAATGTGGTGGCGGTCCTGGTAGTGCTCCTTCTCCTTCTCCTCCACTCCATTCGTATCTCCAGTATAATGCACTTACACCAACTCTGCATTCATTTTCTGGCATATCAGTTGCATTTAGCACCACTGGTGCACATGCTCTTAAGAAGCCCAAGGAAGTTATATTCACCCATTCAATTGTCCACCAGTCATCATATTGATCTCCATAACCATCTGATGTTACAAATCTCCATGCAAGTCTTATATCATGACCATGATAAGGCCACAGAGATATGTCTTCGATGACAGTCTGTCCACCTGTATCAGAGAATGTTTTCAGCCATTGCCAGCTTCCACCATCTACAGATATGTACAGATAAGCCCATACATACGAGCTTGATATGCTCAAGTTATGTGCAAATGTCAGATTTGAGAATTTCGGCAAGTTCTCGATAGTTGGTGTTACAAGCCATTCATCCTGGGAATCATCTCCATACTTATAATAATAACCATGAATTGCAGCAAATACATATTCTGGTGTCTGGTATCTATCCCAGCCATAAGGTGAGTTATAAGGATAGTTTCCATATATAGTCCATCCTGCAGGTGGGAAGTCTCGCTCAAAGTTGTCACTGAATGTTGTTTCTGTTATGTTCCTCAACTCAAGCTTAATGTCATCAATCAACCATCCGTCGTATTTATTCCCATCTGAATCGCTGATGAATCTGAATCTGAACTGTATCTTCTTTGGATATCCTACGTAATCAGATAAATCGATGAATTCCTGTACCCAATCACGAGTGTAATGATAGGAAGGACCATAATACCAGCTCGTCCATGTTGTTCCATCATAGGAACATCTCATTTCCACCCTTCCGTAATCACCCCAATCGCTATCGAAGTCGCGAGTATGCCAGAAGGTTAGCATTATTTCATCATAACTATAACCACTAAGGTCTATTTCTGGAGATATCAGAACATCATCCATGCAACTTAGATATTTGCCAGTGCCATCATCTCCATTCCACCATGAGTGATTGAATGAATGATACTCATCATCGATAATATGCCACTTGCTTGTTTCAAGCATTTCTCCAATCCAATTATCCATGGAAGGAGCATCATAAACACCGAAATTATCATAGAAGAATACATGATACGATGAATTCTGTATTGTTACATTGTCAATGAATGCTCCATTGCAATACACATTAGAATCATCGCTCACAAATCTGAAGCGTAGCCATACAGTTTCATTGCCAATATAGTCAGAGATATTTACTCCCTGCTCTGCCCATGGTTGCACGTCAGCGTTCCAGCTTGCAAGCTGTGTCCAGTTCTCACCATCTATGCTTATGTCAACACAGAGCATGTCATTTCCGCTTATATCAAGCCACAGTGTGAAGTTAAACCACACATAATCGTTTGGATCTACATCAGACAAGTTTATTGGATTCTTCATGGTCAGAGTATCATTCCAGTTGCATCCATATAAACCAAATGTATTGTAAGTTCCAAGGCTTCCATCAAAGCAGTTAACTGCTGGCGCCGGTGGATTTTCTTCATATACTGGCACCCTCTCCACTGCCTGCCAGTAGCTTCCTGTAACAGTTAAATCTTCTATGGTCCAGTTGCCAATTCCATTTTCAACGTCATCATCAAGAAGCTTGGCTACACGATGTATGCTACCTACCCATACATCTTCAATAATCAATCCTCCATAATAATAACTCTGTTCTAGATAATTGCAGTGGAATGCAATGTAAACTTGTTGTCCAGCATATGCAGATAAATCAATTTCTGCCTTTCTATAAGTTGTATCATAGAAATGACCTGAACTCCATATTGGAACAAATGCAGATGTATCTGTTTGATCATCAGTAACGTTGTTTATGCATACTTCAAATCCTGCTTCATAGCTACCGGAATAAGTTCTATACCAGAATGTTAAGTTTCCATCTTCTGGAATTGTAAGGCGTGGAGTTATTAGCCATGAGTCTGCAGTTCCGCAAGCATCTCTCCATGCAAATGCATAATATCTGCCTGAATAGGATGTAGATGGATAATGGTATATGTGATCCAGATATGGCTCATTTGTCTTTATATCCCAGTAGCTTGTTGAGCCATTTACAACTGCCCATCCATTATCAAATGACACATAGAAGTCCTCGAATAATGATTGAGTTGTATTACCTATTGCTCCATGCTCTGGCAATATTTCTTCAACAATAGGTTCTGATGCATCGACATAATAAATCTGATGATGCACCGTGCTGTTGTGGCATACCATGTCCTTGGCAAAGTAATACAGATCGTGTTTACATTCTTCTGTGAATACTATGCCCTCTTCATCGTCATAGATATACCACCAGTAGTTTGCTATTTCTGGCTCATCTGACAGTAAGCTACCATTAACTGCGGCTGGATGTCCAGGCTGTGGGAATAATGTATCATTCCATTCATATCTCCAGTATATGTTCTCAATGCCAGATGGACATCCTGGATAATATTCTGTCTTGAATGTCCAATCAATACTGGTTTCTCGCCCATCCTGCCATGCGTCTCCAGCCGTATATACATCACCATCTTCATAATACCAGTATACACTTCCTTCCTCATCTGCAACTGAAACAGCGATATAATATGGCCAGCCCTGCATTAATGGTATTGGTGGATCAAAATGGAACTGATACCATTGTGGCTGTGCTGTAGATGGAATATACATTGTACTGCTGCCAGCTGGATATAATGTATAAGTATAATAATTATAAGCCAGTATCGTCACAGTTACATTTGCTCCATCTTCTCCTCCTCTGAGTAAAAGCTGTACAGCGTCCAAGCGAGTTGCATTTGGAATGAATTCCTGAGCATTATCTAATGGGGGTTGAGAAACCATATTTAACTCATATCCAGCATCATGCTCAATTTGATATTGATCTACTACCTTATAGCCAGGTGGATCGTATGCAGATAGATTTATTCTTGCACCTGCTCTCAGGTATTGTGTCACATTCTCTACTTCTGCCCACCATCTCCATACTCCCCATCTCAAGAAATTCCAGTAGTCATATACCTCAACATCAATATATGCAGTTCCTCCCGGTGCAATATACTTCTCATATACTGCGCTATTGACATCGCTTCCATTCACAAATGTAATACCTGCATCACCCACAATCTCTTCTATATGAAGTATGAGATGCAGGGTGTGATTCAAGTCATGATTAATTATTGTGAAGTTTATCACCTGCTTCTTATAATGATACTGTCCAGGTGGATTTGCATCCCAACCATCGTCATAGATCCATGACCAGTCATCTCTTACATGGAATGTTCCATCAAGCCAGTAATCTGTTTCATTTGCAAATGTTGGATCGACTATTATTTCAACTGGCGTATAGTAGCCATGCTTTGGATGCGTCTTGTTTACAATTGGAATTTCATCGTCTACATAGTAAGTCTGCATATGCACATAGCTATGATGGCATACATTGTCCTTTGTCCAGTAATACAGGCGATGTGTACAGTTCTCATAGAAGTGCACACCTGTGGTTTCGTTGTAAATATACCAGAGATAGTATCCATCAAAGTAACGCCATATCTCGTTCTCATCATAGAACTGGCTTATATTGATTACATTTGATGCATTCTCTTCATCTATAGTTGGATAGCTTACCCATTCTTCACTGCTCTCATTCCACCATTCATATCTATAGAATATATCCTGTATTCCTGACTCACATATTGACTCCTCTCCAGTCCAGTATTTTGTTCTGAATGCAAAGTCCCATGTTTCGTTCTTTTCATATCCCCAACTCCAATTTACATACCATCCACATCCTCCTTCATATGTGTCCTCTGTCATATTTTCATATGCCCAGAACGATGGATATTCTGAAAATACAACTATTGAATATTGCTTACCTGGCATTAAGTTAATGCTCGGCACAAAGTGGAATTGCCACCATACAGGCGTGCTTTCATTTCCTATTGGTGGAATATGCTTTGTAACCTCCCCAAGGAAGTAGCTATAGTCAAATGTAAACTGACCCAACCATGCGTCATATTTCCACCATTCCATAGGTGTTCCTTCAAATATCATAACAGTTACATTTGTTTCATATGTGCTGTTAAGGAGTAAATCAACAGCATCCAACTTTTCAACATTATGCTCTTCTCCAGCAGTAAATGTCTGGACATATGTCTGGCCAGATATTGGCCAATAGATGTTTGCTTTTGTATTCCATTCTTCTTGCTGTTGATCTATAGCCTTCTCCTGTGGATAATCTTTTGCATATAGATATATTGGAGCGCATGCTCTTATAAATCCAGGATTCTCTGTTGCAGCTCTTATTTCGACGTCATCAATCCACCATTTGCTTGAATCATTTCCAATGTAACGGAAAGCAATGTATACAGCATGTCCTGCATATGCAGTCAAATCGACATGCCTTTCTGTCCAGTTGCTTGCTTCTTCGCTAAATTCTGCAAGCAGAGTATAGTTTCCGTCGCTTATATTTCCATCTCCATTTGGATCTGGATCTGCTCCAGCTAACGAGATGTATACGCCATGATGCATGTATTTATCCATCAAGTCATTCTTCTCCCAGAATACAAGTTCAATTTCATCTGCATCTGGAAGCACAATCAGTGGCGTGATAAGCCAGTCATCAAATACTGGATGAGCTGGCTCATATGCTGTATCATTATCATGGAATGCACTTGTAAGTGGGCTATGATACTCTGTATCGTTATATGTCCAGCTGTCTATGCTTGCATTTATTTCTTTTTGCCACCATCCGGCTGGCGTCATGTAGCCATTTGCTGTCCAGTTCTCCATATTATCATAGAATATTGTTTCATTTGTTACAATTGGCCAGTAGCATGGTGGATGTATTTTATCTTCAATAACAGGCTCAGTTTGATCAACATAATAAACCTGGTGATGTATTGTGCTATTTATTGTATTTCCAAGTAAGTCGGAAGCATTATAGTAATAATACAAATCATGTCTGCATTCCTCATAGAATGTGATATTTGTTATATTATCATAGGTATGCCACCACCATAATCCATCTTTACCTATGACAGGATCACCATAATAATAATTCAATGGGTCATCCTCGCCATATGGGCGTAACTCGCCTTCAAATTCATATCTCCAGAATATTTCTGTGAAAGCAAGACCAACTGCACATTCGCCTTCAGGCATGTCTCTGACTTCCAGAGTAATGATATCCCATGGCTGCATGTATCTTCCAACACTCACCAATCCTGTACATGTAACATTGTCAATCATCCATATCTCGCCATCAGTGCTCTGATAGCGGAATGCAATCCATACACTCTTATTTACATACGGCAATAGTTCATCATCAAGCGTAACCTTGGTCCAATCATTTGGTAAATTACCGAGCCATTCTGCCAGCTTAACTCCATTATTTATGAAATCATTTGGAGTTGGACCAGTTTCAGAAATCCATATTTCATTTGGTGCTGTATCATCTGTTCCATTTACAGCCTTATGCCAGAATGAGAATACTGGCTCTTCCTGCAAGAGTATACGCGGAGTCACAAGCCACTCATCCTGTGCTTCATATTTACCTCCAGCGTGGCATGCTGCAGAATAATCGCCATGCTGGCTATCATATACCCACTGTATCCATGTCTCACCATGAGTGTCATCTCCTCTATTATAGAGGAGCCATCCTGCAGGTGGGAATGGATGAACAGCATGCACATCTTCGAAGCTTTCATTCAATGGCTGAACCATTCCTCCAGCAAACTCTTCATGACATCCATGATGCCATTTGAATATATTTGGTGGGCTTTCATCAACATGATGAGTCTGATTATAATGGAAGACATTGCCAAGTTTATCCTTTGCCATCATTTCAATGCGATGTGTGCACTCCTCATTGAGAGTGAAAGGCTCTGTATACTTGGTCCAGTCTTGCAATAGTTGCCATGAACTTGTTGTTGTATTCCACCACCATATGCGGTATTGCAAGCCAAAGGTTTCATTTAGTCCAACGCCTCCCATACAGCCTTCGTCTCTAACACTCAAGGTAAATACTGAGCTTGTATTCACAAAGCTCTTAACTTCATAATATTCAGTCTTAAATGTCCAGTCAAATGGATATTGCTCTCCAGAATGAACTTCGTAAACATATCCATCCATTCTTCCGCATCCCTTAACGTAGTAATCGCTATGGAATGGGTCGTCATCGCTATAAGCATAACACCAGTAGTAGTCAGAGGCATTTGATGTTACAACTATATAATATGTCTGACATGGATTTATATCAACAGTTGGTTCAAAGTGGAACTGATACCATAATGGCTCTTCTGGAATTTCTCCGAGCATGGTTGTATTTGAAGCAATCAACTCATAAGTTGAATTATATAGGGCAACAGTAACTGCGCCTCCTGCCTCACCGGGACCATGCAATAATAATGAAATTGCATCCAGATAATCCACAGAAGGAACAAATGATTGATAATCTTTCCATTCCTCATCTCCGAGTTCATGATATCCAACATTGGATCCTTCTCCAAATACTCGGATATTATCAACTAAGCATCCCCATGCCCAGTCAGAGGTTGTATTTGCATCATCTAAATCGCTGTATACAAATCTTATCATTATTTGCTTATTATCTGCATATGTAGAAATATTAACTGGCAAGCCTGTATAATTATCCCATCCACCTGGATCAACATCATTTGTTTCAAACAGCACAGTATGCCATGTTGCCCCGCTATCATTAGATACATCCACTCTGAACCATCCATAACCACCAGAATCTTCAAAATCTCCATCAAAATCAAGGAATATGTTGTGGAATCCTGTACAATCTATAACTGGAGAAATCAAATATTCAAGTGGATTATCGCTAAAGCTTCCATAATCGTCATCATCAAATTCCATAAATGCTCCACTTGCTCCACCTGCATCGCATGCAGATGTCCAATCTGGCTCATAATTTAGTGCCCAAGTATCACCATTTGGATTGCTTCCCTCCTCAACTGTCCATCCATTCATGCCATTTTCAAAATCTTCAAAGAATATTAATCCATATGGCTGTTGCTGGTCAACGCTTTTTGTAGTGGCTATCTCCACATATTCATTGCTTATGGTCTTTGTCACATTTGGAGGTGTGCAGTCAACCAAATCCTTCTCTTTGAAGGTATAATTGTTTCCTACATAATCTACTGCCCAGAATTCTGGCTCATGGAAGCAATCCTGCCAGAAGTGGAACTTGAATGAAATTTCTCCATTCTTCTCTCCATCTAAATCAAGCTCACCGCCATCCTCAACAACAATTGTATGAATCAAATCAAACAACTGCTCCTCTCCAGGTGGAACCTTTGTCTTATTCCAGTAGAAGTTAATTCCAAATCTCCACACACCTACACCGCCACCGCAGCCATCGTCAGTGACGTTAATCCATATTGGTGTGTGGCAATTTACCCATGTATTGTTATTTTCGTCAATATATTTTGGCTCTCCTATTTCCTTTGTTATATTTGGAGCAGTTGCATCAACAGCTATATCTATGGAATGCTGTGGTGATTCATGCCCAAGATAATCAACCATCTGCCATTTTATCTCATGGAAGCACTCTTCATTGAAGTGAAGTGCAACAGATATGAAGCCTACTCTCTTATCTGTGTCATTTTCATCATTATCCTGCACGTTCACATCATAAAGATGCTGATAATTATCTGGCTCATCTGGATTCCACCATACAGAGTAGTTGAGCCATGCAACTCCTGCTCCCTCGCCATCTGTTGCATTTATCCATAACGGAGTGCATATCTTTATTGTCGTGTAATTATGTCCTCCATATGTCAGATTTGCATTTGGCTCACCAAATTCGTAAGTACTTTCTGGATAACTATTGTCCACAATATGGCTCTGGGTATGCATTGGCTCACTGTTGCTACCATTCACTGCATAGAATGAAAGCCAGTATAAGCCCTCCTCACCACTTAATTCAGCAAGAGTAAAGTTGTCAGCATATGCGTGCCAGCCTGTAAATGCACTAGCATTTGATATATTATATAATATAGATGTATAATCTCCTTCAACTGTGAAATTAAATGGTGTATCACTTGTCACATAGCTATGCTCTATGCCATAATACCATGCATGACTTGATGAATGACTTCTGTGATCGCTAATATGCCAGAATCCAGTGTATGTCCAGTTACCAACGCCATTTTCAA
>CAZNGK010000009.1:0-19676 GCA_964572575.1 uncultured Thermoplasmatales archaeon
ATGGAATAGATGATAACATAAATGTTGGCAACGATAACAGCATCAAACGGGGGTTACCCATAACGATATCATGCTGGATAAATGCAAAAAATATTGATGGTAGCGTTTACCAATTTATTTTTAATAATGATAAGTGGTCTGGGTATTACAGTTATTTTGGTGCCCATATTGGTATAATGGATAAAATTAGTATAGGTTACGGTGATGGTGGTGTTGCATCCCCTTGGTCAAGACGAGGGAAAACCGCAACAACCATTTTATCAGAAAATTGCTGGTATTATGTTGTTGGAATAATAAGAGGAGCAACCGATATGGACATTTATCTTAATAGAGTTAATGATGGGGGAACTTATGCAGGATCAGGAGGAAGCATTCATTATTCCAGTTCTTCTGGTTATATTGCCCAAGGAGGTTATAATAATGAATTTTTTACTGGGATTATAGATGAAGTCCGTATATCAGATATTGCAAGAAATGAAAGTTGGATTAAAACATCTTACAACAATCAAAATAATCCTTCTGCGTTTATCGAAATAGGTGCAGAGGAATATGTAGGAAATTTATCTGTTGTTTATGTTGATGATGATTTTAACATCTCCATCCCAGGCTGGCAATATGATCACTTTGACAAAATACAAGATGGAATAGATGCTGTTGCAGAAGGGGGAACTGTATATGTTTTTAATGGGACTTATTATGAAAATATTGTCATAAACAAAACAATAAATCTCATTGGAGAAGATAAAAATGGAACAGTAATAGATGGAATGGGTGCAGGAAATATTGTAGATATAGATGCAAATAATATTAATATATTTCATTTCGCTATACAAAATAGTAGTAGCGGAGGACTATATGCCGGAATAAAAATATTTCATTATTCTCATAACTCAATATATGATTGTAGCATTTCAAATACTGATTGTGGAATCTATGCTCTTAATTCATATAATAATACCATTTCTTATTGTGATATTTCTTCAAACAATCAAAGAGGCATATACTTGCCCTTTCACTGCGATAATAATACCATTTCTTATTGTGATATTTCTTCAAATACTTACACAGGTATTTCAATTGGTTATTCTAATAATAATATTATTTCGGATTGTAATATCTCAAACCATATAATCGGTATTCGTATAGATTCCTCGGAAAATAATACCATTTGTTTTTGCAACATTTATAATAACACATGGGATGGTATTGCAATTTTTTCTAGTGATGATAATGTTATTCATCACAACAATTTTATCAATAATTCTGGTAACCAAGCTTATGATGAATGCAACAACATATGGGATAATGGCTACCCTTCAGGTGGTAATTATTGGAGTGACTTTGATGAGCCAAGCGAGGGGGCATATGATAACAACAGTGATGGAATAGTTGATTCACCTTACAATATTTCTGGAGGAGATAACAAAGATAGATATCCATTGATGAAGCCCGTAGGCTGGAAAGGCTCCTCACTTACAGGAAAAATTGTTTTTATTTCAAATGAAAGTGGTAATGCCGACTTATACATCATGAATGCAAATGGTTCCGGGAAAATGCAGTTGACAAATGATACAGCATATCAATTAATGCCTGCTCTTTCGCCAGATGGTTCCAAAATTGCGTATGTTTCCGATGAAACTGGGCAATGGGAGATATTTATCATGAATGTTAATGGAACAGGAAAATATCAGCTAACGACAGTTGGAGGAAATTGTCCTGCTTGGGATGAAACAGGAGAATGGATATACTTTGCCAGAACAATGGGACCTGATTACAATACAGACATATATAAAATAAGGATAAATGGAACAGGATTAACGCATATCATAAACTACAACATAAGAGATCTTAATCCTCAGATTTCATCAAATGGAAGTTATTTATACTTTTCAGCAGATCCAAACTGGACTCCATCAAATGAGATAATAAGATGCAATATTAATGGCTCCAATCCTGTTGTCATAGAAGGTAATGATGGCAATTCTGATGTTTATTTCTCTATTTCCCCTGATGGAAATAAATTATTGGTATCTGAGGGAACCTATTACTATACAGATCCTGGAAGAATATATATAATCAATCTAACAACCAATGCACAAATTCCTTTGTTTTCTCCGTCAGGAACAGAAAGCTACACCTATGCTTCATGGTCACCGGATGGCAAAAAAATAATTTTTTCTTATACCCCTGACTATACATCCAAGGAATATGATATTTACATTGCAAATGCTAATGGAAGCAATGTAATGAAGTTGACAGATACGCCGGGCATATATGAGAAATATGCAAACTGGGGAGTTGTTTATGTTCCCCCTATAAATGATACTATTCCCCCCACAACAACCATTATCATTGGAAATCCTCACACCGGCGATTATATTACATCAAATACTAGCATTACACTCATTGCTACAGATAACCCGGGAGGAAGTGGTGTTAACTACACAGAATATCAGATATGGTATATGGGAAGTTGGAGTTCATGGCAACGCTACAATGGAAGTTTTAATCTAACTGGAGATTGTGTTCATCGTATACGTTTTCATTCTGTTGATAATGCAGGAAATGTTGAAAATTATACAGTTCATACTTTTTATGTAGACAATACTGCCCCTGTTTCATGGATAGAAATAGGCGAACCAAAATGGGGAAATTATATCACAAATGAAACTCAAATTACAATTTATGCTGATGATCCCGGATTATGCAGTGTATCAAATCACACTCCACCAACATTTCATTACAGTTTTGATGGCATAACATGGTTTACTTTTACTGGATGTTGCATTACGCTCAACATAACCTTCAATTGCACATTGCAGTGGTATTGCGTTGATGCTCTCGGCAATTCCGAGGGCAATTTAAGTGGAGGAGGAGGCTGTATTCATAATTTTACCTTTTTTATTAACAACAACATAAAACCATTTGTTCAAATTAATGGGAGCCACTATACAGATGAGAATGGTGGCGTTCATGTAACAAATAATTCAAAATTCCAGATTGGTGAAAATTGGGATCCATTTGTTGGATTTGCAGGCTACCGCATTATCTATCGAATCTGGTGGAATGGAACATGGACACCTTGGATATATGGACCATGGAATAGCACAGTGACCTTCACCCTCAATGAAGAATGTAAACACTATATTGAATGGTATGCCATTGATACTGCTGGAAATAATGAAAGTGAACCAGACTGGCAGAATCTGCATAATAAAACGCTTTATGTTGACAACTCCCCACCTTTAACTCCTGACGAAGTGGCAAATGAAATCTGGTATGATGCAATAGAGAATATTCGCTGGGTTACTTTCCCAACAACTGTATGGCTGAATGCAACTGATATGCCTATTGGAGAATGTGGTGTTGGATGCAATTATACATGGTATGAGGTATGGTATGACAGCAATGGAGACAAAATAGTGGATCAATTCCTTGAGAGAGGGATAGTTTATTCCTCAAGTCCAAATGTATTTGTGACAATTTCTCTGAAAAATGCATATCGATATCGGATACAGTGGTATACAATCGATTACCTTGGCCATATAGAAAATTTAAAAGAGCGCTATTATGATACCAACGATACCATTCCCCCCAAATCTTTCATGACTGTGACACTGGATCCATATCGATATGTGCATAAAGCTTCTGTTTTCACCATTCGCGCTACTGATAATGCACATCTATATAAAATATATTATAAGATAGATAACGTGTTGCATGAAGGAGGATGGAATGAACCTGTAAGTTTTCAGCTTTTGGGATATGAACAGGGATGGCATACCATAGAGTACTGGGCTGTTGATATGGCGGGAAATGAAGAAATTCCTCACTGGGTAGAGAGCTATTATTTAGATAAAATAGGTCCAGAAGTTTCAATAGAATTTGATGGCATTTTAGATACAACAGGAATATATAGAATATCACCAGATACAGCCATTATTTTGAATGCAACAGATGAAGGATGTGGTGTGAGAGATATATTCTATAAAATAGATGATGATAGCTGGAATAAATATACATCTCCATTTACCATAATAGAGAAAGGAAAGCATAACATTTCTATTTATTCAACAGATTTGCTTGGAAATAAAGGAAATGAAACCATCATAACAGTTGAAGTTGATATTCCTCCAACAACCTCATGCTATATAAATCCTGAGGAACCAAATGGAAAAAATGGGTGGTATACTGATTACGTGACTGTGATATTAAAAGCCAATGATGAGGAAGGCAGAATAGCATATACCATGTATAGAATAGATGATGGAGAATGGCAGAAATATAAGGGAGAATTCATTGTAGATAGTGAAGGAATGCATTCCATACAGTATTATTCTGTAGATGATAAAGGAATTAAGGAAAAAATAAGGGAGAAAAAAATAAAAATTGATGCAAATGCACCTGAGATATCTATTAACAAGCCCTTAAATTACATCTACATATTCAACAGACCTATTTTACCAATGCCAATAAAAGTAGCATTGATAATTGGAAAAATAACTGCAGAGGGCATAGTTGAAGATAACGTTTCCGGTATTCATAGCACAGAACTATTTATTGATGCTGAGTTAATAACAACATTTGATAAAGAAATAAAATATACAGTAGATTCATTATTTGGCTGGCATTCCATTAGAATAGTAGCATATGATAGAGCAGGTAATAAAGCGATGGAGGAAATAAAAGCGATTATAATATCATAGAGTTAGGAATTTAAATTAAAAGATATTATTATGGCATGGCAGAAGTTTATTTCAAATCTGCTTCCACGCCATATGCAAAAGATGCCCTTCATTTGGCTATGGAAAAACTTTTTGAGAAGGTAAATAGAGTTGGGAAAAATGATATTGTTGCAATAAAACTTCATATGGGGGAGCTTGGAAACATTGGCTATATACGTCCAATTTTTGTAAGGAAAATCGTAGATTTGGTAAAAAAGCATGGAGGAAAACCATTTATAACTGATACAACAACATTATATGGAGGACATAGAGGAAATGCCATTGATTATCTCCAGACTTCTGCAATTAACGGCTTCAGCATATCGTCGATGGGTTGCCCTGTTATAATTGCAGATGGATTGCGAGGAAATGATTATAGGATTGTTGAAATAAATGGAAATAGAATCCAGGTGGCGTCAGCAATATATGAAGCAGACTCCTTAATTGTATTAAGTCATTTCAAGGGGCATGGAATGTCAGGCTTTGGAGGGGCAATAAAAAATCTTGGCATGGGATGCACAAGCAAGGCAGGCAAAGCCTGGCAACATGCAAAAAGCAAGCCATTGTATGACAAAAGCCGTTGCGTGCTATGTATGAAATGCCTTAAATTCTGTCCCGCAAATGCAATAGAGTTTGATGAAGAAATAAAAATAAATTATGAGCAATGCTTTGGATGTGGAGCATGCACTGTTTTATGTGAACAGAGATGTTTTTATATGAATAGCAATCACGATTTTCAAAAAAGGATTGCGACTACAGCAAAAGCTGTTACGAAAAAATTTGAGGGAAAAGTGTCTTTTTTCAATTTCTTAATGGATATTACTCCAAGGTGCGACTGCTGTTCATTTGCAGATAAACCACTGATAAACGATATAGGAATACTGGCATCCTTAGATGCTGTTTCAATAGATAAAGCATCCTATGATTTAGTATGTTCATCAGCTGGAAAAGATATATTCTATGAAATACATAGAGTAGATGGAAGAATACAGATTACAGAAGGAAAGAAAATAGGGCTGGGAGAAGAAAACTATCAATTAATAGAAATTTAGGAGTTTCAGGTTTTCTTGAGATTTATCGCCAGAACATCTTTCTTTACACTTATTGTATTTCCTGCTCTGTCATAAGCTTTTATCAGAATCTCATATCTCCCAAATACAACCTCATCCCATTTCCATGAATATGGAGGAGATGTTGCATTTCCTCTGTAGTTCTTGTCGATGTAAAGTTCAAGCTTGCTCACTCCTGCCAGATTATCAATACATTCTGCTTCTATTGTTATATTTCCTATTATAATTGGACTTTCTGTTGCCATAATTTCCCTTCCATAAATATATAAGCTATTGGAAGGGGTTATCATTTTTAAATCTGGAGGTGTGGAATCTACATTCATCTCCAATCTATGCAATTTTTCCACATTTCCTGCATTATCAACAGAGAAAAACTCAAAAACATGCATTCCCTCATTAATGAGAAGAGTCTCATTATATTTTTTGAATTCACCCCCATTTATTCTGTAAAATGTTGAATTTATGCCAGAATGGCTGTCGGCAGCGATAAGCATCACATATAGCAATCCTCTATACCATCCATTTGTTTTATTTTTTCCAGTAATGTATGTGGTGGAAGGTGCTATCTTGTCAATTTTTATTTGCACAGTCTTCTCTATCTCTTCATTGGAATAGTTGTCGATGGAGTAAAATTTTATTTCATGCTCTCCATTTTCGTTTATATAAAAAATTTCTTCATATTCATTCCATCCACCATCATTTATTTTATACAAAGTTTTATTCACCCCAGAGAGATTATCCATAGCATGTAGCAATACACCCACACTGCTAATATACCATCCATTTTTTCCATTTGGTGAAGGAATAAGCTCATATGATGTATATGGAGAAGTAACATCAATTAAAATAATCCTGCATGTTGAATTGCTCTTGCCATTATTATCAATGACTGTCAAACATACCGTGTATAAGCCTTCATCTTCATATTCATGAGTAAATTCCTCCCCCTCTCCAATTTCTCCATCTCCAAAGTCCCAAGTATAACTGACTATGTAACCATCGTCATAACTCAAGCTTGCATTGAAGGTAACATTATACCCATCTATTTCATAAACAAAATCTGCTACTGGAAAAGAATTATAACCATAGCTTACCTCCATTTGCATAATGCAGAATAGTATACAAATTACTATGGCTGGCAATCGTTTCATGCACATTTATTGTTTCTCTTCTTTTATGCTTTTTGGTTGTTTTGGGATTATTGAATTAGATTGATTACAATTAAAGTAAAAATCTCATTTGATTTTTGAATTTTAAAATTTGATGATTAATTAATTTTTGATAATCCAGTTGTTTCATAAACCAGTGTCGAAATGATGAGATTTATCGGCTATTTTAAAATTTTCTAATTCTTTTCCTGAAAACATGATTGTGCAGTAGGGAGTATGTAAAATATTGTGACAACATTCATTACAATTCATAATAATATTCTCCTATGGATTTTTGCTCTCTATCAAGCCTTGAATCTATTTTATTTACCCTCGGTCTATTACTTTCTTCATCTCTTCTAAAGGTTATCCCCAAGTCTTTCAGAAATAAGTTCATTCCCTCTCTTAGGCTAAATGGTCCTTTTCCTATGCCTTTCTTACCTGGTTCACCAGAAAAGACCATTAAAGCTTGGCTAACCATGTCAATGAAATAAACGTCGTGTTCAACGACCAAAGCTGCTTTTGCTTCCTTTTCCATTATTCTTTTTATTGTTTTTGCAACTCTCATTCTCTGTTTTGCATCCAGATATGCAGAAGGTTCGTCAATAAGATACACATCTGCTTCTAAACTGAGGCAGTAAGCTATTGCTACGCTTTGCAATTCTCCACCTGATAAACTTTTCAGTTCATAGTCATAAAGTTCTTTTATGTTTAGAGGATGTAAAACTTCCTTTTCATAAAGTAAATGGAAATTTTGCTTGTTTTCTTCAAAAAGCTGTTTCACTGTTCCATCGCCTGCCTTTATATATTGTGGCTTATAACTTACCTTAACCTTTTTGTCAATTTCTCCTTTGCTTGGCTCTATCACTCCTGCAAGCATCTTTACAAAAGTTGTTTTTCCTATTCCATTTGGTCCTAACACTCCAACCACTTCTCCTCTATTTATCTCTCCTCCTTCAACTTCCAGTTCAAAGCCATTAAAACTCTTTTTAAGAGTTTCAAACGATATTAGAGTTTCCATTTCTTTAATCTCTTTTGGAGGATGTTTCTCAAATTTAATTTCCTCTCCAAATCTAACATTCTCTTCTTTTAGATATCCTGAAAGATACAGATTTATTCCATGTCTTACATTCTTTGCCCCAGCAACAATGCCGTATACGCTTTTTTTCCCGTAAAGGATATGAACAATATCTGCAAGAAAATCAAGAACTGCCAAATCATGTTCAACAACAACAACCATTTTGTTGTTTGCTAAATTCCTTATCATCTTTGCCATTTCAAGCCTATTTTTTATATCAAGATAAGAAGAGGGTTCATCAAAAAAATAGATATCAGCATCTCTTTCCATGGCAACAGTAATTGCTATTTTTTGCAACTCTCCTCCAGATATCTCGCTCATTCTTCTTTCCATTATCTCTTCCAATCCTCTGCCCTCCACTCCCATTTCTTCCAGAAAATCTTTGATTTTTCCATCATATGAAGAAAGTTTGTCTACATATTGAGGTTTGAAAGAGATTTTTAGCTCATCATCTGCAATTTTTTTGAAAAAATTTGCAAGTTCAGTACCACTCCATTCATCAACTATTTCATCCCATGTAGGTGTCTTTTCCCTTCCCAGATTAGGCTTTAATTTTCCTGCAAGAATTTTCAAAGCAGTTGTTTTTCCTATTCCATTTTCTCCAAGTAAACCTACAACCTTGCCTTTTTTGGGCAATGGCAATCTAAATAGTCTGAATCCATTTTCCCCATATTGATGAATTACTTCTTCCTTCAATTCTTCTGGTAAATTTTCAATATGAATTGCTTTGAAAGGGCATTTATGGACACATATTCCACACCCGACACATAGCTCTTCAGATATAACTGGCTTCTCTTCCTCCATAACAATTGCTTCAACACCTCCTCTCACGCGAGGGCAATATTTAATACACTCTAAGGAACACTTCTTTGGCTGACATCTATCCCTATTAATGACTGCTACCCTCATTTTCTCATTGTATATCCAACTACCTTATCCAAAGCTTTTACAGCAATACGGGGTTCTTCAAAAGTTGGAATGCCTATACTCAAAAGCCTTTTTTTCTGCTCTTCCACAAATTTTCCCCCAATGGATATAGCCATGCAGAATTTATCAATTTTTTCAAGTCCTCTATAAAGTTCTTCCAAGCTTTCTGCAAGAGGAGCATCCTGAAAAACAAATGTTAGCAGAATGACGTCTGCATCACATTCTTCAGTTGCTTTCACGAAGTCATCTGCAACTGCACTTCCTGTTAAATCAATAACATGATTATATAATTCAATATTCTTCGCCTCTTCAATAAAATCGCAAACAAGCACACTTGGGCCAGCGCCATTTGTAATGATGGAAATCTTTCCTCCGGATGGAAATCCTTTAATTGCAAGAATTTTAACTATGGCAAAAAATTCTTCAAAATCTTCAGCCAACATAATATTTCTCTGTTTGCATACTCCTTTGAAGATTTCATAATTTGTTGCCATTGCGCCAGTATGAAGGCTCGCTGCCTCCTGCCCCAGTTTGCTTCTTCCAGATTTTAAAATCACAATAGCCTTTTTGCTTTCCGTTTCAAAAAATTCTCTTTTTATCTCCTCAGCGTATATTGCAATGATTTCTGTTTCATCATCATTTTCTAAGTAATGAAGAAGTTCCACCTCATCAACATCTGCTTTATTACCATAGGAAACAAATTTGCTCACTCCTATATTCTCATTTGCAAATTTTTCGAGTAACGCAATGCCAAATGTTCCGGATTGAGTTAAAATTGCCACTTTTCCTTTGTCTGGCAAATCCATATTTTTCTGGAAAAATGTATTGAATTTGTTGCTTCCATTGAATACTCCAATGCAATTTGGACCAATGATACGCACGCCATATTTCCTTGCTTTCTCCATTAGCTTTTCCTGCAATTCTGTCTTTCCAATCTCTTTAAATCCTCCAGAAATGATTACAGCAGCTTTTACCCCTTTCCTTCCACATTTTTCTATTTCTTCAACACATCTTTCAGCATCTATGGCAATGACTGCAAGCTCTACGACATCAGGAATTTCATCAATACTTGCATAGCATTTTTTACCCAAAATTTCTTTCCTATTCGGATTAACAGGATACACCTTTACATTACTTTTTATAATGTTACTTAAAATTTCATATCCAATTTTGCCTTTTGTGCTCGATGCTCCTATGACTGCAACGCTTTTGGGATTAAAGAATGCCTGCATTTATTCTTCACTTAAAATAACAAAATCCTTAACAGATTTTACAGATTCGAAAGGAAAAATAATGTTTCCTTCTTCATCTTGATTGTACAGGCGTGGATCTATTTTATCAGATGGTTCAACCACCAAATCAATGAGCTTCCCTGTGGTTTCATCTACAGTAATATTTCTGATGATTCCAAGATAAAGTCCACCGCTACTCATTACCTTCTTGCCCCTCAATTCATTTTCCATTACCTTCATGTTTATCAAATTGAAATTGCTTTTCCTTTTTTAAATTTGTGCTTTTGAAGAAGTCATAGATAATGAATGATTGTTATCATGGCATTTTCTCATTTGTAAGTTGTTATCAACAAAAACATTGCCATATGTTGCATTACTCCATAAAAGCTCTTCACATCACTTCTATTCCCTTTCTTATTTCTTTTTTCACTACTCCCTTGCCCAATTTGGATTCCATTTCCCTGTAATAATCCAGCATTTCCTCGTCGACAGAAGGATGCACACTTTCCATTGCCTTCATGAAATGCTCTCTCCTCACCTGCTTTGCTTTTTCATCTTCTCTTAATGCAATCATTCCTGCTTCTCTGCAAATTGCCTCAATATCAGCACCAACATAGCCATCTGTTAAATCTGCGAGTTCATCAAAATCAACATCTTTTGCAAGGGGCATATTTGCAGTATGTATTTTGAAAATCTCCTTTCTTGCCTCTTTATCTGGAATGCCCACCATAACAAGTTCATCAAATCTGCCAGGGCGGAGCAATGAGGGATCAAGAATATCTGGCCTATTGGTGGCACCAATAACGACTACATCACTCATTTGCTCTAAGCCATCTATAGAAGTGAGAAGCTGGTTCACCACTGTCTCCGTTACCCTTGTTCCTTCATAACTCCCTCTTCTCGGAGCAATTGCATCGATTTCATCGAGAAAGATGATAGATGGTGCTGTCTGCTTTGCCTTCTTGAATATTTCTCTTATAGCTTTCTCACTCTCCCCCACCCACTTGCTAAATATCTCTGGCCCTTTTATAGACAAAAAGTTTGCCTCACTTTCAGTAGCAACAGCTTTTGCAAGCAACGTTTTTCCTGTGCCAGGCGGGCCATAAAGCAATATGCCTTTTGGTGGACGAATTCCCATTCTCTTGAAAATTTTTGGATTTTTAAGAGGCCATTCAACAGCTTCTCTGAGGCGCTGTTTCACTTCCTGCAATCCACCAATATCATCCCATTTAACCTTCGGAATTTCAATGAGCACCTCTCTCAAAGCAGAAGGCTCTATTGCCTTCAACGCTTCCTTGAAATCCTTCATTGTCACTACCATTTTTTGAAGCACTTCAGTTGGAATTGGCTTATCCAAATCTATCTCCGGCAAATATCTGCGCAATGCGTTCATCGCCGCCTCCCTTGCCAGCGCTGCCAAATCTGCACCTACAAAGCCATGGGTAATATCTGCAAGATTATCTAAATCAACATCATCAGCCAAAGGCATTCCACGAGTGTGAATCTGCAAAATTTCTTTTCTTCCATTTCTATCTGGCACTCCTATTTCTATCTCCCTGTCAAATCTTCCTGGACGTCTTAATGCTGGATCCAGCGAATCCTGCCGGTTTGTGGCTCCTATTACTATAAGCTTTCCTCTGCCCTTAAGGCCATCCATGAGCGTAAGTAACTGAGAAACTACACGCCTTTCCACTTCTCCATGCACTTCCTCGCGCTTCGGAGCAATTGCATCAATTTCATCAATGAAAATAATGGATGGGGCATTTTTCTCTGCTTCTTCAAAGGTTTTTCTCAAATTTTCCTCACTCTGTCCATAAAATTTGCTCATTATCTCTGGCCCATTTATTGTAAAGAAACTTGCTCCCGATTCATTTGCAACTGCTCTTGCAATAAGCGTCTTGCCAGTACCAGGTGGACCATAAAGCAACACTCCCTTAGGCGGGTCTATTCCAAGTCTTTCAAATAGTTCAGGATGCTTTAATGGCAACTCAATCATTTCTCTTATTTTCATTATTTCTTCATGAAGTCCGCCAATATCTTCATAGCTTATTTGGGGAAGTTTCAGCATCTCTTCCTTTATTGGTTCTTCCTTCACCACAACTTCTGTTTCTTCGCCGATTAAAACAATGCCTTTCGGATCAGTCTTTACCACTCCAAAAGGAAGAGAATTTCCAAAAAGAGCTATGCCAGGGATGACGATAGTATCACCTGTTGTAATTGGTCTTTTAAGCAAGCCACGCTTCACCAAACTTTCTATACCATGCCCAAATTGGATGCGCTGACTTTGCGATATAGCAGGAGCAATAATGACGCGCTGAGCTATTTTTGGCTCAGCCTTACGGACAATAACCTTATCTCCAATGCCAACCCTCGCATTCTTTCTCGTTAAATTATCTATCCTTATTATTCCCTTCCCCTCATCAACAGGGCGCGCTCTCCATACTATGGCACCTGTTTTTCTTCCTCCTTCTATCTCCACTACATCGCCTGGTGATACGCCAAGCTGGAGGCGGGTTTCAGCATCAAGCCTTGCTCTACCTGCTCCCACATCTTGACTCAATCCTTCTGCTACTCTTAACGTAACCTCTGCCATTTTACACCTGTTTTTATCATACCATACATGTATTAATTTCTTTTGCTTAATTTTTATTACGCCGTAATATAAAAAGGTTTGGGAAAATATCAACATCCAAGATATTATCTCAAATATCTACGGTTAATATAAATAAAACAATGCTTTTTATATCATTTGCATTATCTTATGCCTAAGTAGGAAAGGGAATTCCCAGCATTTTTATATATACATGATGTTTTAGAATTCATGAAGTTGAAAGATATGGAAGAGGAAGAATTAAAATTATTAATAAAGGAAAGCGTGAGAGAAGCTGCAGAAGATTTAATAGAGGATTTAATAGCTCTTTCAAGTAAAGATTTTTTGAAATCAATTGAAGATGCAAGAAATGATTACAAACAGGGAAACATAAAACATTTTGAGGAGTTGTTTGATGTATAGGATAATTTTTACCAGCAGAGCACTGAAAGATTTAGAAGCAATGGATAAGGATACACAAAATAGAATAGCCAAAAAATTAAAAGAATATGCAGAAAACCCTTTTAAATATGCAAGGAAATTAATAAGCCCACAAATTGGAACATATAGATTTAAAATAGGAGAATATAGAGTAATATTTGATATAGAAAAAGAAACGATTATAATTTTGAGAATTGGACATAGAAAAAATATCTATAAAAGTTGATTTCTATTTCTTATCCTCAGTACTATATCCTGCTTTTTCTATTGCCTTTATCACTTTTTCTTTATCGCCCTCGAATCCAACAGTTTTTTTGTCAAGAGATACATAAAACCTCTTTATTCCAGCTTTTCTTATTTCTTCTTCTATTGCTCTTTTACAATTTTTGCAGTGCATATCAGGCACTATAACTACATTCTTAGCCTCTATTTTTTCTTTTTCAAATGAGCTTATAAGACCTTTGGCTATTAACAAAGCCAATATTATTCCAGAGATAAGCCTAAGCCAATAGGGAAGGGCATAAGGCTGATATGTTGTTCCTCCAAAACTTTCCCAAATAAAATTGAAGGCAAGTCCAGCAAAAAGAGAGAGGAATATTATTGAAAGAAGATATGTAAAGAAGCTCTTCCTCCCGAGCTTATATCTAACAAAAGAAAGCGTGATAGTGTTAGTTGCTGGACCAGCAATTAAAAATACGAGGGCTGCTCCAGGTGAAAAACCTTTCTCAATTAAAGCCACAGCTATTGGAATAGATCCAGTGGCACATACATATAAAGGCAGGGAAACAACTAACGCCAACAGAAAATCAAAGGGAAATATGGGGGCAAAGTCAATTGGTATAGATGCAATTATCCCTCCTGCAATTATGCCAATTAGAAGCCATTTGCCTATATCTTCTGAAAGCTCAAAAAAACCGTAATGAAAAGCTTCTTTTAAACTTTTTAAGCCTGCCTTCTGCTCTGCCTCATGTTCATGGAAAATTTCTTTCTCTTCCTCTTTATCTGTAAAATAACTAACTAATCCTGTAAATATACCTGCAAACAGGGCAAAGAGTGGACGGAAAATGGCAAAAAGTGGACCTAAAAGTGAATAAGTAGCAAATATTGAGTCAACACCTGTTGTGGGTGTGGAAACTAAAAAGGAAAGTGTAGAGCTTTTACTCGCCCCATCCCTCCGCAGGGAAGAAGCTATGGGTATAACCCCGCATGAACAAACAGGTAAAGGCACGCCCAACAAACTCGCCTTAAAAATATTCTTGGCACCTTTTCCTAAATGTTTTCTTATGAAGCTAGTCCCCAAATAAACATGAAGCAACCCAGCTATCAGCATGCCGAGAAGTAAATATGGCGATATATCAAGCCATAATTCAATAATTTTATCTATTATTTCCAACATCTATCATTCCCAATCAAGAAGCTTTTTTTCTCCTTCTATTTTCTTAACATCAGTAATATCTTGAGTTACTTCTATTGTGCCAATATATTCACCATTTCTCCTTACTGGGAAATATCTTATGTATATCTTTCTTCCATTCATATCAATCCAGAATTCTGCCTTATCTTTAGAACCTTTCTTAAATTCTTCGAGAATTTTATTAACAATGTGAACGCTTTTCTGAGGATGGCAATTCTGCACTTTTCTTCCAATAATTGCCTTTGTTCTGATAAAAATTCTGTCCTTTGATTGATTGAAATATCTAACCTCATCATTTTTATCTATAAATGTTATATCTACAGGCAAGGCATTTAACATAGCTTCCAATTCTTCTTTACTCATGTCACCTATTTCAAATTGAATTTTTTCACCAATTTTCTTTTCCTCTCCTGCTTCAATTGGCATTTTTTCTGGCATGAAACAGCAATAACCAATTTCATCAAATTGCTTTCTTGCTTCAATCCACTCATTTTGCTCCATCACCTTTAATGCGGTCGGGAAAAGCACATTATTTTCCTTGTAAAAATGAGAAGATAGCAATTCATGCAATGAAAAAGCCAGATTTTCCAATTCTTCAAATTTTCCATCGTTTACCATCCCGTATATACTTTTCTTAATTTCTCTTATCTTATCATGCTCCATCCACATGATGGCAGGTGGCTCTGTTACGCCGTGCTTTTCTATATAGGAAAATAAAACATTTTCCTCTCTTAAATAATGTTTTTCTGCCTCCTTCATATGTTCAACAATCTCTTTTATTTTCTCGGCATTCTTTTCCTTTGCAGATTCATGCAATTCTTTGGCATGCTTAAGCAATATTTTATGTTCTTCCATTAAAATATGCAATGGATGCCATTCTGGCACAGATATTTTCTTCTTTTCAATACTCTCTCTAAAAACTTCAAGATGCACATCGCACAGCTTTTGGATCTCTTCTCTCGATATGCCTTCCTTTATGAGTTCTTGCTCCACTTCAGCAATTTCAGCAGGAGTAAGTTCTTTCAATACTTCTTTTGCCTTTTCCCTAATTTCCTCTATGTCTGCTCCTTGATGCAACTGCTTTATTATACTTTTCAACATTCCTTTTCTATTCCCCATAGCTTCCATATCCCGATATTACGGCGTAATATAAAAAGGTTGCTATGGATTTACCATTTGATTTAGTAATTTTGTGGAGTTTGTTAATTTCACCAAAATAAAAACAGAATAGTAACTTGCAAAACATGTTTCTTAGTACTTGCATGAATTCTTCACCTATTTTTAAAATGTGACCTTCGATTCTGAAATTTTTTGTTAATTCCTGAAATTTTTCGATAAAATAAAATATATGATGAGTATAACAGTATCATGGCAAAAACATCTCTTGGTCTGGAAGAAAATATTGAGGGAGCGCTATGCTATATTTTAGGATGGCTAACTGGAATAATATTCTACATACTGGAAAAAGATAACAAGTTTGTTAAATTCCATGCTAAACAATCTATACTTGTATTCTTTCCTCTGTGGATTCTCGGTATAATCTTCAGTGGATGGTTCTTCTGGTCATGGTATTTTGTTGGAGTATGGTTTATATTTCAGGTTATTTCATGGATTATATGGATAATAATGCTTATACTCTGGATAGTCTTAATGCTTAAAGCATATCAGGGAGAAATGTTTAAATTACCGATAGTGGGAGATATAGCAGAGAAGGGATTGTAAAAACAAGGAAGGCTATAAAAACAAAGGCTATACAAAGACTAAAGAAAATCAGTGAGCGTCGTATCCTTTACCTTATCATTTTTAAAAATAGAGTCAACAAATTTCTCAAATAAAGCAATACGTTGTTTCGTATAGTTTGAGATATTATATCTATCTAAAAGTTGCTTTGCAGGCTCTAAATATTTTTTTATTGATTTTTCATGAACTGTAAGAGTTAAAGAATTTCCGCACTTTGCACATACTCCTTTTAAAGGAACTCTTCTATACTTTGTATTACATTTAACGCATCTGAACTGCTGTCTTGTAAAAGCTCTCAGATTACCCATCAAATCTGGTAGGAAATGAGTTTGTATAACTCTATTTGCAACATCTTCTTCATCAACAGCTCTCAGTTTGATTGCCAGTCCCAGCTGTGCTTTAAGCTTGTCCTCCATTTTATTCAGCAATTTATATGCAGATGTTTTTGGAGCTTTTGCCACATTTTCAGTATCATGAGTGAAGCCAAAGCCAGAATATTCTCTTTCAGTTCCTATTCTATTTGCCACCAATTCCATTATCTCTTCCAGTTCTTTTGGATGAGGATATTCTAACGTTTTCCTATAAAATTCTAATGGGTATTTATACAGTACATCGAGATTTAATGCCTCCTTATCTATCTCACTCGGAGAGATTCTTGTTGCTATGACAAGAGGCAAATCCATTTTTCCTCCTCTTTTCTCTGGAATATATTCCTTAGAAAAATTTATTAAAACATCAATCAAAAGCATCAGAGCATCTTCATCTCCATCACAATTTCTTCTTTTTGCAGCATGGAAAAACGGATGGGCGCAGCAGACGTTGGCGTCGACAAAACCAATTATTCTCCCCACCACACCTGCAGAAGTATGAGGAGACAAGCCTACTACCAAATGTCCAATTAAATCCTCTGCCTTTTCAACTTTATAATAGGGCTCAATACCATATATTTTCTCAAGCATTTCATCAAGAAATTTTGCTACTTTCACAAAATATTCTCCACATTTTCTGGAAGGGATTAAATCCTGTGGCTTAATCTCACATATTTGGTCATCTCTCTCCAGTTTATTTCCAAGGTAATCATATTCATATCCTAATTCGTGAAGCTTTTCAACAGTTGTTCCTATTTCATATGGCTTAAAATGGGTGAGAGGCATGTTTGTCATATCAAAGCGTGCAGTTCCATCTTTGAAAACATATACGCCATGCTTTGCCCTGAGTACGCCCTTTTCAAGGCTTTCTGGCGTTTTGCTGTGCGATGACAGACCAATGACGCCTTTAACTTTTTGAGGAATTGAAATTCTGAAATTCTTCTCCACTTCTTTCATTTCCTTTGATACATCTACACTAAATTTCTTTATCCTTCCTGTAAAATACGCATGTCCTCCACATTCACATCTTGCCTTATATGTTATTCTCCCGCATCTCTCACATTTTCTTTCTCCCATTTCAACTTCCACTTTATTTACTGGGTTGAGTAATCTTTCCTTTCCGCCTGCTGAGCCAACAGGAAAAAGGAGATGAGGAGTTGCTTTCATCTTTCTCTCTGCAGCTTTCTCTGGCCTGCCCATTCTGGCTCCAATTCTGTGCAATGACTTTGGCATTATTTTTATGCCAGCCATTTCCTGCACAGCTTCCATCGGCTCTTTATCACTTTTTCTCACTTCCACTATTTTTCCTTCTTTTGCCTCAAAACCACAGCATTTTAGCAATACATCTGCATACTTTTCTATTACATATTCTTCCCTTTCTTCATGAAGCACTCCAAGCTTGAGTAGAATTTCCTTTAGCTTCTCATTCTTCTCTAAATAAAGTTTACCATCATATCTTCCATTTTTAATAGCTTCTCTTAACTCATTTAATTCTTCTTTACTTATATCATGCCAGAAAAGATTATAGGAAGGATGCAAGGGTATGTCATATTCTCTCGCCAAATTAAAAGCCTGCTCAAAGGAAATTTCCTCGAAATTCTCTATTCCATACTTCTTCCTTACTTCCTCTTCATCTGCCTTTTCACGTAGCTCTTGAATCCACCATTCATAGCAGTAGCTTGCAGGTGGAAGTATGGCATTGTTTTCAACAAATTCTCCAAAAGGAATTAAAATTTCTCCCAAATCAACTATTTCTCTAACCCTATGCCTCAATTTTTTTGCTTCCTCAACAGAATTCACCTGCACAAAGTCTCCGTTATCAAGCAGAATCATTGGTCCTTCTATAGAATCGCATGGTGTTGCTATTGTTCCCTTCCCTGGCCTCTCAGTTTTGAGCTGTGTTCCTATTGCAATAAATTCATCGAGCAAATACATTGTTGCAGGATTTATTGCAGTTGCAGCAAGCCCGCATGTTCTACCACGTCCATAACGAAGCCTGAAACCACCTTTGCGGGAAGGATGACTCAGCACAGGGCGCCCTGCAATTAAATCTTTTACGTATTTATCAGAAGGAACTATTTCTTTCTCTTCCTCTTCTTCATATAAAAATTTTCTCAGAAAATTCCATCCTTCAAGCTTTAAATTTGTAACATGCTTTAGCAATTTTGGAGCTTTTAAGCATAGCCCCTCTGCTATAACCAAGCATGCTCCTCCTCTGATTTTATTTGTTTTAACCCTTGGCAGATCCCTTTTCCCCATAACTTCTCTATCTTCAGTTGCCTCTCCATTAATGCAAACAGGACAATTTCTAATGATAATCTCTATCTCTTCTGGAGATGGCAGATATTGGAGATGTGTAATTCTGTCATAAAGAGGTATTTCTTCCTTATATCTTTCAATTTCATCTTCAGTTGGTTTATACCTTTCAATGCCAAGCTTTCTCCTAACTAAATCTGCAATTAGCACACTCATTGCCTCTCCAGTTCCTCCAGCTGAGCGGATGGGACCAGCAAAATATAAGTCGACATATCTGCTCCCATCTGCATTTTTCCCAATTTCGACACTTGATATGCCCTCAATGGGAGCGACAAGCACTCCTTCTGTTAGGATAGCTAAGCCAGTTCTGACTGCCTGTTCAATTATGCCTGCAAAATCTCCCTCCATGCCTTCTGCAATCTCTACTGCAATCTGCAAAGCAGTTTCCTCCCTCCCCTTCTCTTTTAAATATTTCCTTATTTTCTGTGCTATTCCTTTCGGTCCAACTAACTCTTCAACCCTGTCTGCCAAATCTTTTGCAAAAGATATTTCCACTTCCTTCTTTGGATCATATCCTTTCTTTCTTGCTCTTCTTGCAATTTCATAGCATTCTCTCGCTTTTTCTTCTATCTCATGAAAATAATTCTCCACAACGCAAAATGAAAAAGCGAATATAAAACTATTGAAA
>CAZNGK010000010.1:0-18632 GCA_964572575.1 uncultured Thermoplasmatales archaeon
GAATATTATGCAAATTTAAAAAATGAAGAAGAAAAAGAAAAGATAAGATGGAGGGGATCATGCCTATGGAGTAGGCAATAAATGGTAAAAAGAACAAAATAAAAAATCTTGAAATTGAAATAAATGAAAAATCATATTTTTCCATTCCTCCTTTATAACCTTCTCTTGCCATATTTAGGAAAAAGATATCATTTAATAATCCTTTTCAATATTGTTTCATGCGATGTGCTTACTGCAATGAGGAAATAGAGGGCGAGGAGTTATTCAAAGAGGGAAAATATTGGCATCGTAACTGCCTGAGAAAATGGTTAAGGGAAAAAGGATGCTAAAATTCTTGCTCCTTCATTATCTATGAAGCATTCATAATATTCATACTTAGAGAGATATTTTTTCATTTTTTTGCTATAGATGGCAACAACAGCATTGCCCAGCATGCACATTGCTGCTTTGCCAATTTCATTTGCCTCTTTCAAAATTCTCTGCATTTTTTCATCAGCTATACTGCTCTCAATAGAAAATTTAAGAGAGAGTTCAAAAAAATTTTCTAACGATTTATTCCTAAGAAATTCATTTATACATTCTCTTCCAGCCTCATTTATTTTATCTATCATTTTATCATTTTTTAGTATGTCCTCTGTTTTTATTTCTTTTCCAACAATAGCAACAATAAGCTTTTTTCTGCACTCAATTTTTTCTATCTCTCCATCTATGCCTGGTTCTTTTCTTAATTCCATTCCTCCTGTATATGAGGAAACAACATCACCTAAACCAGTTTTCATTTCTACTTCTGCCAAATGAGATGCTTCAACAGCCTTCTTTTCTGGAAAATTAAAGAGATGACAGACTGCAAGTAAAGTTGCGAGTGTTGAAGATGCACTCACTCCAAATCCCTGTGAAAAAGGGAGTTCATTTTTTATTCTTGCATTTATTCCTACGATGCCTAAATTTTCCAGAGCTTTTAATATAACTTCTCCCTTCCCGATGTTCCCCTCCAAAAAAATAGAGCCATTTATTTTCTCCACTTCAGCATAACTTCCAAGAGAGATGCATATACCTGCTCCTCTTGACCCAGCTTTCTTATAGTCATCGTCATAGCATATTTCAAAAAATCCAGTGATGTGAGATGGAGCAAAAGCTATAGCCTTCATATTAAATCAATTATTTCTTTTGCAATATCTTCCTTTTTCCCTTCTGCTTCTTTAATAATCCCTTCTTTTCCAACAATCCATATTTTTGCTTCATTGCTTCCAATGCTCTTTAAAGTGTTGGCAACAACATAATCCACATTATCTTTTTTCAACAAATCCTCTGCTTTACTCATTAAATTCTTTTCCTCATCGAGTTTAAAGGCTATGACAACTTTTGCAATTTTTTTAAGCAGGGGATTTATTCTTGGAGCAGGATATAGCTTCAATGAAATCTCTTTTCCAGATTCTATTTTGCCATTCTTCTTTTTTACTATAAAATCTGAGATTGCTGCACAATTTATTGCAATATCATATCTTTCATTTTCTTTTTCAATAAGCCCGATTAAATCCTCTATGCTTCTGAAATTTTTTGTTTTTATGTAGTCAGGCATTTCAAAGCTTGCCCATGCTATTACTTCCATTCCTCTTTCATAAGCCTCCTTTGCCAAAGCCAAAGCCATTTTCCCTGAAGAAAAATTTGTTATGGCTCTAACATCATCTATTGCCTCATATGTTGCCCCACCTATTATCAAAATTTTACCTTTTTTATCTGATCTCAAGTATCTTATAACCCTCTCAACTATGTCTTCGATGTTTGCCATCTTTGCCTTATTCTCTTCAATTTTTGGAGGGATTATTATAATGCCTTTTTCTCTGCACCTCTTTATATTCTGCTGAACAAATGGATTTTCATACATCGAGATATGCATTGATGGAACAATCACAATTTTGTTTCTGAAAGCAACAGCAAAAGTGGTAATAACATTGTCTGCAATACCCAAGGATATTTTTGAAAGCGTATTTGCTGTACATGGTGCAATAAGAAGCAGGTCTGCGTTATAGCTTACATGTTCAACTTTTCCGCTGAGCTCTGTAATAACTTCATTTCCAGTGGCAAATTCCATTGCCATTGGCGATAAAATTTTGCATGCTTCATTACTCATTATAGCTGTAACTTCTGCTCCATGCCTTATGAGTTCGCGGGCAAGCTTTATACATTCAACAGATGCAATACCTCCTGTAATTGCAAGCAGAATTCTTTTTCCTTTAAGTTTATCTGATTTTTTTCCTCTTATTGCTTCGCTTGGATGCACATCTTTAATTCATGAGATATAAATAAATTTATGTGCTTGGCGATTGGATGAAATGAGACAGAGGATTCTGTATTCACTAGTTTAAAATTCACATAAGATATTTAATTATAAGAGGCAAGAGTAAAACACCCATGCATACACTCCTCCTGACTTTCAATTCTAAGCAGAGCAGACCAATTGAGGAGGCAACAAATAAAATAAGCAAGCCAAGAATTCCAGTAAAAAGTATGATCATGAGCAAAATAATAAATAAAGAGATTTTTAGAAGGAGAGGATATGAAATGCGGGATATGTTTTTTGCCACTATCTTTCCTATATGCAATGTTAGGTGGTAAGATAAAATTGATGTAATAATGACTGCAATTAAAAAAATATTAAATGGATATGGAAAAATAATCCCATCCCATTTTCTTATCGAAATTAGCTCATTAATTGCAATTGCAAAACCACTTCTTGTCTTCAATATAATAAAGAGGGTTGCTAAAACAAAGAAGTTGGTTGCCGTGTTGGTTGCAGATAATATGGAAATGGTGTTCTCTCTTTTCCTCTCTTTTCTTATTATAAGAGCCAATGTAGTTGCAATTGCAGAGCTTACTCCAGGAAGAACAGATACAATTCCTCCTGCCACCGTTCCGCTCATGACATCTCTTTTCTTTAATCTTTCCTTTCTCTCTTCTATAACCTGTTCAGGTATAATGGCTTTATAAGAGCGAATTATTGTTGGCATGCCAAAAAGCCCAGCCAATGCAGGGAAAATGGGGGAGGATTCTAGAAGAAAGGAAGTATTCATATCTAATACCACCATTCCAAAAATTCCGGATATAAAGAAAATCAGTAATGCACCCATAACTCTTTCATTTGTAAAAATAACAATCATAGAAATGCAGATTAAAATCCATGGTAGAATTTCTTCTAGTAAGGCATAGACGTTAACAGGATCAGCCAAAACAAATCTAAATGGATATAGGAACAATAAGCAAATGACAATGGATGCTAAACTGGAACAGGCAGATAATGATATGGCTTCATATCCTTTTCCTTCTAAGAGCATTGAGTGAGCAGGAAGAACAACAAGTGCTGTATCTTCTTCTGGAGCTCCCATGAAAGTGGAAGGAATAATGTCCAGAAAAGTATGAGCGATGGATGCAGAAACAAGAAAAATACAAAAATATATACTCCAGTTTTCCCCAGTTATAGAAGAAAAAAATAGTAAAAGAAGTGCAATATTGTTGGTATGAAGCCCGGGAATTAGTCCTGTAATAGTTCCAACTGCAGTTCCAGCGATAGAAAATAAAATTATGTATGATAAATCAATAATGCACTGTAGATCAATCATATTTACCAACTCCATGATTTTCATTAACTATCTTTAAATAGAAACGTGCTTCTGTAGAATCATAATAAAATAAAGCTCTAACATATACACTATCATATTTCTGCAAGGTAACGTTTCTGTTGCAATATACTTTTATTTTATATTTCATAAACTCATCTGTTAGATAAAAATAACTTTTTGAAATAGAATATACATAGCCTGTTACATTTACATTGGTTCCAACAAAATATTCATAGTTTTCCAAAAGATATGGAAGAGAAACACTATCCTGGCTCCATTTCTTGCATATTTTTATTTTATTTGCATATACAACATATTCTTCCTTATATCCTCCAACTTTTCCCTCAACTTCTATTTCGTCCCCATACTCAATTTCATCATTTTTTTCATAGTATATTTTTCCTCTTCCATATCCATCGCTTATTTCTATTATATTTCCTATCTTATTCTTTACAATTCCTTTAACTTTGACCATATCACCATCATATTTCCATATATCTCGTATGCTTACTTCAATCGGTTGCGAGAAGAGTGAGATGAAGTATAAAAAAAATATTCCAGCTACCGCTATTGAAAAATAAATCATCCTCCTCATGAAAGGTGAATAATAAAACAAAAATAAATTTTATTCTATTCCTTTCTCAGTAATAAAGAAAATCACACTTTTCCCTTCTGGCAGACTGCGGTGCTTCACTATTGTTGCTTTCCTCTCCTCTTTTCCTTTTCCATTTTCTTTTCTTTTTCCTTTTCCATTTTTATCTTCTGTTTTTTCCAGCCTTATAACAGTTTTTGCAATATGGTCCATGCTTCTACCTGCAAATGGTTTTACTTCATCACCTGCAGAATAAACTTGACTGGTTATTATCACAGGAATATTCTTTTTTCTTGCCTCAATTTGCAATATCACCAATTGATTAGTCAGTGAGCGAGTTGCCATTGCTTCATCTTCTGCCATTTCTAACCTATAAAATAAATTTGCACTATCAAGTATAATTAGCCCTGCATCAATTTTGACTGCTTTTTCTATCATTTCTTCTTGCTCTTTCATTGAAAATGGTGTGAAAAAGAGAATTTTTTCTAAAATTTTTTTATCTCTACAAATCTGCCAAAGTCTCTCTTTCGAAACACCTTCAGTATCAATATAAACAACTTTTTTTCCCTCCATTGCGCAGCTTTTTGCAGCCTGTATGCATATATTGGTTTTTCCTGTTCCTCCTTCGCCATATATTTCAGTAATTATTCCTGCTTCTATTCCCCCTTCTAAAAGATTATCCAATGAACAGTGAAGCCTCAGTTTTTTATCCACATTCATGAATACATTTCATCTAAAAAACTTTAGGAATAATCACCTTTCTTTTTCCCCCAACCTCTTCTGCTTTTCCCTGCAGATAAAGATGTGCCGTGTATGCAGCTAAATATGCATCCACTTCATGCTTATTCCTTACTTTTATTCCTAATTTTTCCGCCATTTTTTTGTAATCTCTGTCGTATATTCCAATTATTTTTGCTGTCGCAGTAGGGAAAACTTCTATAATATTTGCATTCATCTTTTCTACTATTTTCATTGCTCTTTTCGTTAATTTTTTCATAGAATGCATTGTCGGAGGCATCGCTCCATACTTTTTCAAAATCTTATCTGCTTTCCTCATCATTATTTTACTCATGAGAGGGGCATCTATGGCTACAATATCCGGCTTTTCGTTATTCACACAAGCAATTATGTCCTCGTCTCTATATAGGGTAAACAGTCTTAATTCTTCTCCAAAAATGCATATGCCTGTGGGGTTTTCTGGAAGAGCTGCTAGGTCAATGCCCATTGTTTTATATTCCATTATTTTTACAATAATCTCTCTTTTAATATTTTTGGTCGATGTGAGGATTGGTAGGAAACAACAGAGGAAGACATAATCAAAAGTAGTGAACGATGATTAAGATAATTCCTGTCTTTATAAATACGTAGAAAACATGAAATTTTATAGTCAATAAATACATATTTCCATATTTTTTGCGAGCCATATCTTTTGAGAACATAGTAGAACATAGTATAAAAGGCGATAAAGGAGTGAGTCAGCAATCGCTTATTCAGTTGACAAAAGCTATCTTTTTATACTCGATGTATTATTAATGTAAATGGTTTCAAAGGCTGTTATTCTTGCTGCTGGTGAGGGAAAAAGGCTGAGACCTTTTACAGAAGATATGCCCAAGGTTATGCTTCCTGTTGCAAATAAGCCAATTCTGGAGTATGTTGTCGATGCTCTTGTTAAAAATGGTATAAGAGATATTGTAATGGTGGTTGGATATAGAAAAGAAAGTGTAATGAGCCATTTTGAGGATGGAAAGAAATTTGGAGCACATATTCAATATGTTGAACAAGAAAAGCAAATAGGCACGGGACATGCTCTTTTTCAGGCAGAAAAGTACATAGAAGATGAATTTATTGTGCTACCGGGAGATAATATAATAGACAAGAAAAGTGTTGGAGAGTTAAAAAAATGCAAAAGCCCTGCTTTAATTGTAGAGGAAAATCCGACGCCTTCAAAATATGGTGTTGTTGAAATTGAGGAAGGAAAAGTTAAAGGTATAGTAGAGAAACCTGAAAAGGCAGAAGTAAATCTGATTTCCACTGGTATATATAAATTCATGCCCTCAATATTTGATGCATTAAAAGAATGTATGAAAGATGGAAAAAATAATTTAACAGATGTTGTACAGCTTCTAATCTCCAGAGGAGAAGAAATTTCTGCAGTTGAAGGAAGTGGAGAGTGGAAAGACATTGTATATCCATGGAACTTGCTTGAAATAAATGCCAAAGCGTTGCAAAATATCACGCCGTCAACTGCTGGAAAGATTGAAAAAAATGTTGTCATAAAGGGAAATGTATATGTTGGCAGGGATACAATAATTCATTCAGGATGTTATATTGTTGGTCCAGTTATTATAGGAGAAGGATGTGAAATTGGACCAAATAGCTGTATATTTCCTTCAACAAGCATTGGAGATAATGTTACGATATATCCATTCTGTGAGATAAGGAACAGTGTAATAATGGAAAGCGTTGCAATAGGCTCACATTCATATGTTTCTCAATCCATAATAAGCAAAGGAACGAGAATTTCCTCTCATTTTTCTGCAACATCTGGGGGGAGTATTATTGAAATAGAGGATGAATTTCATAGGGTGAAAGCCGGTGCATTTATTGGAGCAGATTGTGAAATTGGAGAGCACGTTATTATTGAACCAGGCAGAAGTATAGGGAAAAATTGTATAATTTCTCCTTTCAATAAGATAAATAAAAATGTTGATAGCATGAGTAAGGTGATGTAGTGTGTGGGATAATAGGCTATGTAGGACATAAAAATGCTACAGAAATTGTAATTGAATCTCTCAAAAGGCTTGAATACAGAGGATACGATTCTGCTGGAATTGGAATAATGGAAGAAAAACTTTCAATATTTAAAGACGCGGGGGAAATAAGGGAGCTGGAGAAAAAAATTCCAGATTTAAAAGGTAAAATTGGTATAGGTCATACGAGATGGGCAACACATGGAAGAGTTAGCAAAGAAAATGCTCACCCTCATCTTAGTTGTGATAAAAAAATTGCAGTAGTTCATAATGGAATAATAGAGAATTTTAAAGAGCTTAAAGAAGAACTTGAAGAGAAAGGGCACACATTTCTTTCTGAAACTGACACTGAAGTAATTGTGCATTTAATAGAAGAGACATATAATGGAAATCTGGAAGAGGCTGTATGTAAAGCAATTAAAAAACTAAAAGGCTCATATGCTCTCCTTATTATCTCAGAAGATGAACCAGATAAAATTGTTGGTGTAAGAAATGAAAGTCCTCTTGTTGTTGGAATAGGAGATAATGAGAATTTTATTGCCTCAGACATACCTGCTTTTCTGAAGTACACTAACAGGGTAAAATACTTAAATGATGGGGAAATTTGCATCGTAAAAGAAGATTCTGTAAAAATTATTGATATGGAAGGTAATGAAATTGAGAGAGAGGAAGCCATCATAGACTGGACAATTGAAGATGCTGAAAAAGCTGGATTTCCACATTTTATGCTTAAAGAAATTTATGAACAACCTCATTCAATTGCAGAGACAATGAGGGGCAGAATATCTGAAGTGGAGCCCTTAATCGAGCTTAATGATTTTGATATAGGTGACATAGAAGAGTTGACTATTGTTGCATGTGGTACTTCATACTATGCAGGAATGGCTGGAAAATATATTTTGGAAGAGATAGCGGGCATTCCAGCAAATGTTGAACTTGCTTCAGAATATAGATATTTTGGGAAGAAGAGGGGAACAGTTATTTTTATTACACAATCAGGTGAAACTGCAGATGTGCTGGCTGCTGTAAGAGAAGCAAAAAAGCATGGATGCAAGATAATGGCAATTACAAATGTTATTGGAAGCACAATTACAAGGATGGCTGACTATGTTATTTTAACAAGAGCTGGTCCTGAAATTGGTGTTGCTGCCACAAAAACTTTTACTGCTCAAATAGTTGTACTATTTCTTTTGGCTCTTTCATTTGGTATGAAAAAAGGTGCAGTTCAGGCAAGTGAGTTACATGATTACATTGCTGGCTTGCATAGTCTGCCATCTGCAGTGAGAAAAGTGCTTGAAAGAGCTGATGAAATAAGAAAAATAGCAGAATTTTTGAAAGATTGTGAATCAGTATTTTTCATTGGAAGAGGAATAAATTATCCCATTGCTCTAGAAGGTGCTTTGAAATTAAAGGAAATATCCTATGTTCATGCAGAGGGATTTGCGGCGGGTGAGCTCAAACATGGTCCATTTGCTTTGCTTACTGAAGAAACACCAGTTGTGGCTATTGTAACAAGAGATAAAACTTATGAAAAAGTGCTTGCAAACATTGGAGAGATAAAAGCCAGGAATTCGCCAGTAATAGCAGTTGCAGATGAAGGTGATGAGGAAATTGAAAAGCATGCTGATTTTATAATCCGCTTTCCATCATTGCCAAATTTCTTTGCATGTATCCCAATTGCTGTTATTCTTCAACTCCTTGCCTATCATGTAGCCAATTACAGAGGATGCTCAATTGATAAACCTCGCAATCTTGCTAAATCTGTAACTGTGGAGTGATAAAATGAAATGCGTGATTTTGGCGGCAGGCGAAGGCAAAAGGATGCGCCCCCTAACTTACACACGTCCTAAGGTTATGCTTCCTGTTGCAAATAAGCCAATTCTGGAATGGAATTTACTGAATGCAATAGATGCAGGGTTAAAAGATTTTATTTTTGTTGTAAGTTATAAAAGTGAGATGGTAAGGGACTATTTTGGGGATGGGGAAAAATGGGGAGTTAACATCCAATATGTAAATCAGGGAGAGCCCTTAGGAACAGCCCATGCCATTATGATGACTGAAAAATTTGTTGACGAGTTTATTGTTTTGTGTGGAGATACAATTTTTGGAAAAGAAGACATAAAAAAGATTCTAGAAAAAGAAATGAGTATGGGGCTTGTTAAAATGGAAAACGCCAAGGAATATGGTATTGTTGAAGTTAAAAAGAATAGGGTGAAGAAGATTCATGAGAAAATGGAGGAGCCTCTTTCCAACATTATAAATGCAGGAATATATCACTTTAATAAAAAAATTTTTGAAGCTATAGGAAAAACGAGGAAGTCGCAGAGAGGGGAATATGAAATTACAGACTCAATTAATTTACTTTTGAAAGAAGAGGAAATGGAAGGCATTTTTCTTAATGAATGGAAGGATGTAGTATATCCTTGGCATTTGTTAGATATGAATATGGAAATGCTGGAGAAAATGGAAGGGGATATAGAAGGAAATGTGGAGGAAAGTGTTACCATAAAAGGGAATGTAATTGTTGGCAAGAACAGCAAGATAATGGGCGGGAGCTATATTGAAGGGCCTGTAATTATAGGGGAAAATTGTAAAATTGGGCCCAACTGTTATATTCGTCCATATACAAGCATTGGTAATAACTGCCATATTGGAAATGCATGTGAAGTTAAAAACACAATTGTAATGGATAATACCAATGTGCCACATCAAAATTATGTTGGTGACTCTGTTATAGGGCGAAATTGTAATCTGGGAGCTGGAACAAAAATAGCAAACTTAAGACTGGATAAAAAAAATATTGTGGTTTTCTTAAATGGAAAGAAAATAGATACAGGAAGAAGAAAGTTTGGAGCAATTATTGGTGATAATGTGCAGACTGGCATAAATTCCTCTATAAATGTTGGCTCACTAATTGGCAACAGCGTTTTTATTGGTCCAAATGCAATAGTAAGTGGAGAAATAAAGCCGTATAGCAAGGTGATGTGATCATTAATTTTAATTTCACTTTTAATTGTAGCATTATTCGCATATTTAGCTGAAACTATTTATTTAATGAAGCATTTATGACATAATGGAAATGAAAGAAATACCAATTGTTAAAATAAAGCGGGGGAAAATAAAACAAGGAGAGAAAATATGGAAAAGAGGAGAGGCAGTTGATAAAATAGAAGATATGATAAAAAAATATGGAATGGTGTATATAATTGATGTTGATGGATATAATAAAAACTCCCCAAATCTGTCATTTTATAAAAAAATTGGAAAAAAATTATGGATTGATGCCTTTCCAAGAAGAGTTGAAGATGTTATTGATTTAATTGTTGTTGGAGCAGAAAGGATAACAATAGGAGATATGAACGAGAAAGACATAAAAGAATTAAAGGAATTATGTGAGAAGGATATATTTATTTCGGGTGGTGATGTAAGAAAGATATACAAAAAAATGAAGGAGTATGGGCTAAGTGGGCTTGTTATAAAGGAAGGGCAGGAAATAATAAAAGATTCTCAAGTATGGAAAATATATGGTGAAGTTATAAGGAGGGTAAGATAAATGGACGATTTGAAAAGATTAATTGCCTTCCTGTTTCAGAGAAGCGGAAAGGATAGAATGAATGAGAAAGACATGTACATGATTTTATCTTTCGAACTTGGATGGATGACGCCTGGCGAAGGAAGAAAAATAATTGAAAAAGCAATAGAAAAAGGGTATATAACCTATGAAAATGATGAAATAATTCCAAATTTTGATTATAAGGAAATTGAAATCCCTCTTGGCTTTAAATATGATAAAGAAAAAATTGATGAACTTGAACAGGATTTATTTTCAAAAGTGGTGAGCAGGGCAGTAAAAGAATTGAAAATCGGAGAGAAAAAGGTGAGAGAGAAAATAGAAAAAATGGCGAGAGAGCTGGATATATATCCAGAAATTGCAGCTTTGTTATTTGCTAAAAAAGAAGGTTTTGCCATCGAAGACCTGCTGGAAGAGGCAAAAAATTTTTTGAAAGAAAGGAAAAACGTTATTTAAAGAAGAAAAACAAAAAAGCAATGGTTATTGTCATCATAAAAATTAGGGCAAGTAAAAGTAGTATAAATGCAAATTTTGTATCAGAGGATACTATTATTGGAAAGGGTCCAATGAAAATAATTCCTCCACTTTTCTTTTCCATTCTTTTTAATTCAGCTTCATCTGTATATTCTATCTCTAACCTTGAGAAAATGGACAGGAAATATAGTAGGAAGGAGATGAATATCAAAATCACACCAAACATCGAAAAAATTCCTGTTCCATAAATAAAAGGAAATATTATGAATAATCCGCCCTCCATCTCGCCTTTAAGAAATCCCAAAATGAGAAATATGATACCAAATATAAAAAATAGTGGAGCCAACTTATTTTCCATATCTCCTCTGCCTCCTCTGATATGATTGAATTGCCCTTAAAAAATCTGTTTTCTTCAAGGCAGGCCAGTAGACGTCGGTGAAATAAAGTTCAGAATAAGCAAGTTGCCATAATAAAAAATTTGAAATTCTTTCTTCTCCGGATGTCCTAAGAACTAAATCAGGATCTGGAAATGGAAGATGTGAGGTGTAAAGATATGAAGATAGTATCTCATCATCGATTTCATCAGGCTCTATTTTATCATTTTTTGCATCTTTTACAATTTTTTTAACTGCCTCTACAATTTCTTCTCTTCCACCATATCCAATTGCAATATTGAAGTAGTAGTTGTCATAATTTTTCGTTTTCTCCATTACCTCTATAGCAGCTTTTTTAACATTATCTGGAAGTAAATCAACTTGTCCTATTACCTTTATCCTCACCCTATTTTCATGGATTCTTTTATCTTCTGAAAGTTTTCTTAAGTCTTGTTCAAATAATTTCATCAAATGTTCCACTTCCTGTTTTGGTCTTTTAAAATTGTCAGTTGAAAAGGCAAATACAGTAAGAATTTTTACTCCCACTTCATGACTCCATTCAATTACTTCCTGAAGTTTATCTTTTCCAGCTTCATGTCCTTTATAGGGCGGCATACCCTCTTTTAAAGCATATCTTCTATTACCGTCCATAATTATTGCAATGTGCTTAGGCACCTTCCCTTTCTTCACTTCCTCCAGTATTTTTTTTGCAATAAACTTTTCCGTTTCCCTATAAATAATTTGAAAGAGTTTATTCTGCTTTAATTTCCTTATTGCTTCTTTTGCAAAATTTGTTTCAATTGCTTTTTCGCCAATTTCCTCAATTTTTCTTTTGATTTCCCTCATTTTTATTTCCAATAAAATAGAGTTATAAATATTTGCTGATAAATATCTGCAAATGGAACATCAGTTGGAGAGATTACTTTACACTTCCTGAGAGGAGTCATCGAAAAATTAGTGAGTCATCAATTTCAATACATCTTTTTTATAGATCAAATAAAATTTTCTCTTTAATTGTGAAATTAATTGACGACTTCAAGTAATAAACTTAAAAAAGGGTTTTGAATATGGAAAGGAAAATGGAGGCATTGGAGCATATAGAGGCATTAATGGAAGAAGCAAAAAAATATAATGAAAGGCGCATGGTAGTTTTAGCTGGGGATAGAGATAAAAGTTTTCACCTGCTTTTCTCTTTCCTTGCAACTTTTGAAGGAAAAATTGCCTTGATTTCATCAGTAGAAATGAAAATAAATGGAATAGATCGTTTTCATCTCAAAGACTGTGGCAAGCTTTTAGGCACTACTTACGATGCTATTATTCTTGACATATACTATTCTCTTCAGCCATCTGATATAGGCAAGCTTTATGGCATTGTACGTGGAGGTGGACTCATTTTCCTCATTACCCCTGAATTTGAAAAATGGAAAAATATGATTAATAGATATCATCAGCGCATATTAACACCTCCTTATAAGGAAAAAGATATAAGAAAAAATTTTATTCCTTGGTTTGTTGAAAAACTCAAAAAGCATAATGGAATAGCAATAATAGAAAATGGTGTTGTTATAAAAGAAGGGTTTTATAAAAGCAAAAAGGGAAGAAGAAAAAAATTGTTGATGCCAGAAGAAAAAGAATTCAATGAAACTGCATATAAAGTTGCAATAACGCAAGATCAGATAAATTTTCTAAAATGCTTGGAAAAATTGATAGAAAAACCAAATCCTGTAACTGCAATAGTTTTGAAGGCAAATAGGGGAAGAGGGAAATCCAGTGCTATTGGTATTGCGTTACCAGTATTAATCGAAAAATTGCTTGAATATAAGAAAAGTATGTATGTTATTATTACCGCTCCAAATAGTGAGAATGTGCAGGAAATATTTAGATTTGCAGAAAGAGTATGGAGAAAAATGGGGCATAATGTAGATAAAAAAATGAAAGGCAAAGAAATCATCGGATTATATTCTAAAGATGTAAAGATTGAATACCTCTCTCCTATGAATACAATGGAGAAGCGTGCTGATTTGATAATTGTTGATGAAGCAGCTTCTATTCCCCCAAACATCTTGCTTACCTTTACAAAAAATTCCAACAGGATAATTTATTCTTCAACTGTGCACGGTTATGAGGGTGCAGGAAGAAGCTTTTCAATAAGATTTCTGAAAAGATTGGAAACAATGAACATTCAGCTTATAGAATTTGAAATGGAGGAGCCAATAAGATATAGCAAGTATGATCCTATAGAGGCATGGGCATTCGACACCTTGCTTTTAGATGCTGAGGCAGAGAAGGTGGAAAAAGTGGATGTGGAAAAGCTTGTGTATGAGAAATTTGATATGAAGAATTTTATAGAGCAGGAAAAAAAATTGAGGCAATTTTTTGGCATTCTCATATTAGCTCATTATAAAAACAATCCAAACGATTTTGCTATCTTATGCGATGCCCCAAATCAAATAGCAAGAGCGTTAAGCTTTGATAATAAAATAGTATGTTCAATGCAAATCGCCTTAGAAGGGGGTATGGGAAAACAGAATTGCAAAAATCTTTACTATAGAGATGCGATAATTCCAGGAAATATGATCCCCCAGCTCATGATAAGGCATTATAGAAAAAAGAAATATGGGGAATATAAAGGAATGAGAATAGTAAGAATTGCAGTTCATCCTGAGTTATTCAGGCATGGTATTGGTTCAAAAGCTCTGGAAAATGTGGTAAAAGAAGCAAAAGAAAAGAATTTTGACTATGTTGGTGCAAGTTTTGGAGCCACTGTAGCATTGTTAAAATTCTGGATAAAAAATGGATTCTTGCCAATGCATATAACAACAAGTATAAATGAAGTAAGTGCAGAATATTCTATTACAGTAATAAAGCCTTTAAATGATGAATTTGAAAGAGAATTAAGAAAGATGAGAAAGGAATTTGTTAGAAAATTTATGTATTGGCTAATTGAACCACTGCGTGATTTGAATAGTAGAGTTGCATTAATGATCCTGGATTCATATGAGGGAGAGTCTATCGATTTAAGCTTAAGTGATAATGAGCTTCGTAGATTACTTGCCTATGTATGGAATGCCGGACTTACTTACAAAACAGTTAAAGATTGCCTGTTTAAACTTTCTTATAATTTTTTCCTTAGTAACAGAAAAGATATATTGAGTAGGGAAGAAAGGTTACTTCTGTTGACAAAAAATTTGCAGTGCAAAAGCTGGGATAGAGTTGCGAGTATAATTGGCAAAAATGAAGAGAAGTGTAAGGAATTGTTAATTGAAATTGTTAAAAAAATCATAGACGAATTTTATGGTGATGAAAATGAAGTGCTTGAATTTCAAAAAGAAGTACAAAGATTTGCTGATACAAGGTAAAAAAATAGCAACCCTCAGAATGGGAGAGAAAAATTATAGAAAGGGAGAAATAGTAAAAGTAGTAGCTGGAGGAAAAGTTATAGGAAAGGCTAAAATAATCGACGTAAAGCAAGTAACTTGGCAGGATATTGGCAAGAAGGATATATTGATGGAAGGAATGAAAAGAAGAAAAGATTTAGAAAAAGAGCTTAAAAGTATATATGGCAATTTCGAAAAAAATGAAATATTTACACAGATAGTATTTGAAATGCTAAAGTATCAATGAGTCTGTATTGATAAAGTTGAAAATACATGAAAATTGTTAAACGAATTATTGCCATAATATTTTCTCATAATGAAATCGAGACAAATTTTTCATTTTTACAAATCTGATAAATTTGCAAAACATTATAATTCTTTTCTTTATTTCCTTTTATTGAATCCTGTTAAAAAAGTTCTGTGGTGGCTGTTGGCGGCAACTGCTGGTGGAATGAATAGAGGAAAAATACTTGAAGTGCTGGAAGAAAAACCAATGAATGCAAATGAACTTGCTAAGGAATTGGGCTTAGATTACAAGACTGTGAGACATCATCTGAAAATTTTAGAGAAAAACAGCTTAATTACTTCAATGGGCGAGGGATATGCAAAAATGTATTTTATATCCGAACTTCTTGAGCAAAATATTAAGCACTTTCATGAAATTTGGGAGAAAATTGGGAAAAATAAAATAAAGGAGAGGAGGATGAGGTAATATGAAAAAAGTCATAGTTGCTTTAATTGTGTCAATAATCGCTTTGCAAGTTTTTGCTGAAATGGCATATGGTGGAGATGGTAAGGGCTGGTCACAAAACATTAAAGAGAAGTTTGATAGACCTTTTTTCAGGCTTTTGTTTATAGCCTCAGTAATAATCAACATTGTTCTTCTCATTTCTTTGCTAATCATTTACATCAACAGTTTCCTGAAAACGAAATCATCTTTCACTCTCGGACTGGTATTTTTCATTGGCGTATTACTTATTCAGAGAGTGTTAATTTTTTATTTCCCATTTTTACCTCATCTTTTTGAAACTCTTGCTTTAATAATATTGCTCATCCTCAGTCTGGAATAAAAATCGGGTTCGGAATAAAGAAATCAGATAGCATAAACTGTCTTAGTTGCTATAATATCTGCACCTGTATCTGCAACATTCCTTATAATAACATCTCCAGATTTTACAGGAGCTTTTACCTTTATTTTTTTTACCCCTTCTAATATGCTAAATATCTTTTCTTTTGGCACTGGTTGAGATGTTTTTACACTTACGAGAGGCCATTCCCCTCCTTCTACAAGAACTGAAGTAGTTACCATCCTTTTAGGAAAAAGAACTTCATCTTTTGCATACACTTCCCCTCTCTTGCATTTATTTCCACCAATAACCTCAACATTTTTTCCTTCTTTTTTAACCATTATCTTACATCCAATTGGACAGATAATGCATGTAACTGTATCACTCATCTACCCTCACCTCTATAGCGCGAGAAAAGAAAGCTTCTTCTGGAACATTAACATTTATTTTAATCATATTGGCAGGATTAGCCCATAGCAATCTCTTTTTCAATAATTCTTCCTTTCCTGCAATAACATGCAATGTCACTCCTTCCATTGGCTTCTTCACCCTCAAAGTCAGCGAAATTATGCCAGGATGGCTAACTTTCTGAGGAACAACATATCTTACGCCTTTCCCTGGAATAACCTTCAGCTCTTTACTTTCTTTCCTTGCTTTTCTAATTCTTTCAACTGCTCTCATTCCAGCTATTTTTGCATCTGCAGAAAGCATATCAACAGTATCATATACTTGAAGGCAATTGCCACAAGCAAATACTCCAGGAAGAGTTGTTTCAAAATTTTGGTCTACAATGGCTCCTCCTGTTAGTTCATCTATCTCAATCCCTGCTTCCTTCGCCAGTTCATTTTCAGGAATTAATCCTAAAGAAAGAAGGAGAGTGTCGCATTCAATCTTCCTTTCAGTGCCGGGAATAGGATTCATGTTTTCATCAACTTTCGAGACGATTACATATTCCAGCCTTTCCTTTCCTCCAATATAAGTAATGGTGTGGTTAAGAAAGAGAGGTATATTATAATCTTCAAGGCATTGCACAACATTTCTTGGTAAACCACTTGCATATGGTAAAATCTCCACCACCGCCACAACTTCAGCCCCCTCTAAAGTTAGACGGCGTGCCATTATTAAGCCAACATCTCCAGAGCCGAGGATAACTACTTTCCTTCCAGGCATAATATTATACAGATTTATGAAAGCTTGTGCTACTCCTGCTGTGTATATTCCAGCTGGTCTTGTGCCAGGTATCATTGCATGCCATCTGGTTTTTTCTCTGCATCCTGTAGCAAGGATGATAGCTCGAGAATTTATTTTATGTATGCCTTGGCTATTCACAGCAATAATCTGCAGATCCCTGTTAAATGACAAAACCATTGTTTCTTTCATAAATTGCACACCTTTTTCCTCTGCAAGTTCTATGTATTTCTCTGCATATTCTGGTCCTGTCATTGATACACCTGTTTCTTCGACACCAAAACCATCATGTATACATTGTGGAAGAATTCCACCAAGCCAGCTATTTCTGTCAATAACCACAACATTTTCTGCTCCATTCTCCTTAGCAGATACTGCTGCAGCAAGCCCTGCAGGTCCACCGCCTATGACAGCTACATCTACATCAATCTCATTCATTTTTCATCGCCTCTTGTTCGTTCATCGCCTCTTGTCCGCTTATAAAAAAGATATGAATTTGGTGACTTGAGTTTGATTTCTTTAATGTCCATGCCAAAATGCTTTTCCATGATTCTCACAATATGTTGTGTACAGAATCCTCCTTGACATCGTCCCATTCCTGCTCTGCATCTATATTTCACGGAAGCAAGTGTACGTGCATTTAATGGATTCGTTAATGCTTCAATAACCTCTGCCTCTGTAACGTGTTCACATCTGCATACAATTCTTCCCCATCTTGCATCTTTTTTAATCATCTTTGCCCTTTCCTCTGCAGACATCTCAGCAAATCTTTTTTGCCTTTTTCTGGGCTTAAAATATTCTTTTTCTTCTAGCTCTATTTTTTCCGAAAGCATTCTGACAACTTTTCTCGCAATGGCAGGAGCAGCAGTGAGTCCAGGAGATTCAATGCCCAAAAGGTTTATCATGCCAGGCGTGTGCTTGCTTTCCTCTATTCTATAATCTGCCCATCCTCCTGCTTCTGGTGGCGAAAGTTTGCATCTTATGCCAGCGTATGCATTAATTACTGCTCTATCTGGCAACGACGGTATAATCTCCTTTGCTTCCATGAGCAATTGTCTCATCATTTTTTTTGTTGTGCTGACATCGTCATCATCTATGAATTCTGCAGAGGGACCGAGGAGTATGTTCCCTTCTATTGTTGGCGTAATATGCACACCTAAAACGCCAAGCTCCTCTACAGGCACAGGATATATCATGGAATTTATGAGATTGCTGTAATTTTTATCCAGCACCAGATATTCGCCTCTGCAAGGATATACATTAAAATCTGGCTCTTCTATCATGGAAACAATTTCTTTGCATTTGATCCCTGCAGCATTAATAAGTAATTCTGCTTTAAACTCACCATTAGTTGTTTTTATTAGAAAGTTGCCATGTTGTTTTTTTAACCCTATAACTTCTGTTTCAAGCAGAAAAGCGACGCCATTTTCTGCAGCATTTTCAGCAAGGGCTATTGTAAACTCATAAGGCGAGATTATCCCCGCAGTTGGAACCCATAAAGCTGCAAAGCATGAAACATTGGGCTCTCTCTTTTTCACTTCCTGTCCCTCTTTTATCTCCAAGCCCGGCACCCCATTTTTTATGCCAACTTCTTTTAATCGCTCAAGTTCCTTAACCTCTTC
>CAZNGK010000011.1:0-18558 GCA_964572575.1 uncultured Thermoplasmatales archaeon
GCTTTTTCTTGTAAATAACCTGAGTATAAATGATGAATGGAGCAAAACTTACGGTGGCATTGACTATGAAGAGGCAGGAGATTTTTTAAAGCTCAATGACGGAATACTAATAGTTGGTTCATCAATAAGCTATGGAGCTGGCTCTTTTGATATATGGTTGTTCAAAGTAAGTGAAGATGGTAATATTGAATGGGAAAAAACATATGGTGGAAAACAAGAAGATGTTGCTTATCGCCTTCTTAAAGATGAGGATGGATACATTATTATTGGATACACTTTTTCATATGGAAATGGAGAGGCAGATTACTGGGTTATTAAAGTAGACAAAGAAGGAAATGAGATATGGAATAAAACATTTGGGAAACAGAATAAAGAATTTGCTATCGATGCAATTAATGCAGGTGATGCTTACATAATAGCTGGAATAAGCAATTCTTTTGGAGAAAATCAATGGGATATATGGCTCGTTAAAATAGATAAAGAAGGAAATGAGATATGGAATAAAACATATGGAGGAAAAAGATTGGAAGGGGTTTACTGCATTGAGAGAGCTGGAAACGATTTCATTATAGGAGGATACACTTCTTCATATACCCAAAACTGGGATGCTTGGCTAATTAAAATAGATGAAGAGGGCAACGAGATATGGAACAGAACATATGGAGGAGGAGATGTAGACACCATTCATGACATACTTCCAGTAAACGATGGCTTCATTGTTGTAGGATACACAATGTCTTCTAGCAAATATCAGGATGCATTTATAATGAAAGTTGATGAAAATGGAGAGCAACAATGGATCAAAATTTTTGGAGGCAAAGGATGGGATGCTGCCACTGCCATAGCCACGCAGGAAAACAGCTATATCATTTCTGGAAGAACAACTTCATTTGGCGCCGGCTCATTTGATGTATGGCTAATTAAAATAGACAAAGAAGGCAATGAGATATGGAATAAAACATTCGGAATGAGGAAAGAGGAAATTTCTACAGCTATCATGATCTACAATAATAGCCACTATATTCTTGCTGGAACAAGGTCAGTTGGAAATGGAGATATATTGCTCATAAAATGTGCAGACTATGCCCCTCCAGCAATCAAAATTTATAGACCAAGAGAAGACTATCTTTATATTCTTGACAGGGAAATTCTGCCAGTAGGGAAAACAATAGTGATAGGAAAGATAACAGTAAAGGTGGAGGCATTTGATGAAGAAAGCAGGATTAGTAGGGTAGAATTCTATATAGAAGGAAAAGAATATCCTACTCAGCCATATTATATTGATTACACCCCGCCATATGAATTTGAATTTGATGGAAAAACATCACTATATGGCTATGTTGTCAGAGCAGTTGCATATTATGGCAATGCCTGTGCAAATTGTGCCGATAGCGTTTATTTCATAAATATTTAATCAATCGAGTATATTTAGTCAATCAAATGCTCAATAATATAATCATGAACTTTTTCATTTATTGCAATCAGAGAAATATGGTCTTCTTTTCCGATAGGCCATGCTGCTCCTTCCAGAATGTACAGTGGCTTTCCTTCTAAATAAGGACTTTCTGTAGGGCAAAGACCATCTGAATAATGTGCAATACCATCACCATCAAAATCTCTTGGATAATCTCCAACAATAAAGCCAATGTCTCCTCCCACGCCATAATAGTCCACTACATCTGTCCCTTTATATCTCATGGCTTCTAGAAATGGAGCATCATATACCATATCCGGCACCTGTCCAATCCACCATGGGAAGTATGCATATTTTATTATTCCCCTAAGCAAGCTTTCATTTATATTTGGTGGTACACCATGGCATGGAGTGCCTACAGCAATTAAATCATCAATCTGATATGCTCCGATGGTTATATCTGCGTCTCCATCTCCATACCATGGATAGCCTTGCCCATTCCAGCTTTTATTCCAGTAGTCGACATCTGCCATATAATGTTCTGCCATGAATCTGGCAACTAAACCACCCATGCTATGAGCGACGATATCTATTGTTTGATTTGGTGGATATCCATTCAAAATTAGGGCATCTTTTATTTTTTCACATACTCTTGCTGCTATCCATGGAATGTGATGTTCTTCAAACCAGCCTGGCTCATATGTAAGCCACTGTATTCCAGGCTTTGTTACATCAAAATCAAGCACTTTAAAGCCGTGTGCTTCCAATTTTTTCGTTAAATTCCACCATGTATAATTTATCAATACATTGGTTATACTTCCTGTCCATCCATGAATTAAAACAACTGGAAAGTCGCCAGGTTTTTCGGGAATAATGGATATGCTTTTGTTTGCTCTGCTCCCTTCATAATCCATTCTTCCTGATAGATTTCTCCTAAATTCTGCTATTACTTTCACTGTCGTATTCTTTTTAGCATTTGAAAAGAAGAAAGGCATTTTTGCCATTCCATTTTCATCTGTTTTATTTTCTTTTTCCATAAACAGCACGCCATTTGCATAAAATTTCCATTTGATTGTTGCATTTTCTAAAGGATGCCATTTTTCATCATATACAAGCAGATAAGCTCTGAAAATAGCAGTTTCTCCTGCAATCATTTTTTCCCTGTCACATTCCATGTATAATTCTGTTTCATGTAACTCTGGATAAACTGTTATATTAGTATATGCCTCCCATTTTTTTTCATCAATTTTCACAGAAGCAATTATGCCTACTTTATGCTCCATCTCATCAACATCTTCTGGAGCAATATAAATTGCCATTAACTTTCCATGCTCATCTGTAAATGAGTCATTCTCCAAAATGAGTTCGCCAGTATCGCCACTTGCCTTCAGAATCCAGTTTACTTTCGCTTTATAACCCCCACCATTTACGCTCAGTGAAAGAATAATTTTTGTGCTTTCTCCCTCCTGAATATATGAGCTTTCAGGATAAACAAAAATATTCACGTTTTCCTCCTTATTTTCTTTATTAAAGCTATACACAAATATGAGAGAGAGGATTACAAGAAAGGCAATTATCCATATATAGTATTTCATATGATATTTCATTCCCATTTTCTCAACTCTTCCTGGAATCGAAGCTTCTCTCCTCTTACAGGAACAGGATACTCTCCTGTCACACATCCAAGACATAGATCATTTCTCTCAATTCCTATTGCCCTCACCAATCCTTCTATAGAAATATAACCAAGTGAATCTGCCCCAATTTCCTTTCTTATTTCCTCTACACTCCTTCCGGAAGCTATAAGTTGCTCTCTCGTCGTCATATCGATTCCAAAATAACATGGAGCTATAATTGGTGGAGAGGCAATACGAACGTGCACTTCCTTAGCCCCATGACGGCGGAGTAAGCTCACTATTTTCCTCATTGTTGTTCCTCTCACTATGGAGTCATCTACAATAACTATTCTTTTCCTTTTTACAATGCTCTTTATTGGGTTCAGCTTTAATTGCACAAGCTTCTCTCTTATTTTTTGAGTTGGTAAAATGAAGGTTCTTGCAATATAGCGGTTTTTCATTAGCCCTTCTGCCAGAGGAATTCCAGATACCTTTGCATAGCCATAAGCATGGGCTCTTCCTGAGTCAGGAATAGGAACAACATAATCTGCATCTACAGGATGCTCCTCTGCAAGTATTTCTCCAAGTTTCTCTCTAACTTTATACACCTCTACCCCATCCATAAATGAATCTGCCCTTGCAAAATATACATATTCAAAGAAGCAGTGAGCTTTGTATTTTTCATTTATAAGCTTATATGATTTATAGCCATCTGCTGTAATTTCGATAAGCTCACCAGGTTCAACATCTCTCACAAATTCTCCTCCAAGCGCATCTATTGCAACAGATTCAGAAGCAATTATGTAACCATCTTCTAGTTTTCCAATACACAAAGGCTTTATTCCATATTCATCTCTTAGCCCAAAAACTCTCTCATTCAGCATGAGAGTGAATGAATAGGAGCCAATAAGCTTCCGCATAAGTTGCTTTATTGCCTTCTCCACGCCTTTCTCTTTTAAAAGATCAGCAAGCAGGTATGCAATTGCCTCTTCCTCGCTCCCATACATAAAGCTGTGACCGCTCTTCATAAGTTCTTCCTTAAGTTCAGAAGAATTTACAATGATTCCATTGTGAGCAATGGCAATATCTCCGGCAGAAGTGTGAAGCAGTGTAGGCTGTGCATTTTCAGGGGAAGAAATCTTTATTGAATAATATGTATGACCAATACCTGCATTACCTTTAATCCCTTTCAAATCAAATTTACGGAATGCTTCTTCTACAAGTCCAAGCCATTTATAGTTTTCTATCTTGCCATTATACAATGCTATGCCTGCCGCCTCCTGTCCTCGATGCTGCAAAGCCATTAAGGAAATATATAAGCTTTCTGCTACGTTATTGCGAGAAGCAATGGCAACTACTCCACAACTTTCTTTCATTTTTTCCAGCTGTAGCTTCTCGTTCTTTTTGATCTTCCAAAGCCACAGGAGGCACAATATTTCTTTCTCGCATTATAAGAGTGCTTCCCACATCTCCTGCACACAATGTGTGTTTTTCCTCCACCTTCTTTTGATGGCGTGCCTTTACTCATTTTATCACGGCAATATATATATTATATTGTCTCCCCTTACAATAACTTTTTCTAATTCCCGTTTCTTTTCCCCTTCAATAATCTCCTCAGCATTCCTTAATATGAGATTAAGATGAGGATGATCATATCCTTCCAATATACCACGATATTCTCTTCCCCCTTTTAATTCAACAAGTATGCGCTTTTCTAAGCTTGCATGAATCACTTCCAGGGGTTTCATTGGTATTGTATGAAGAGCTATTATTAAAATTTTTGTTTTCTTTGAGATTGCTGGAACATTGAGTGGGAGCGTTGTTAAAAATTTAAAAAAAATTGGTTGCTGTTTGACTATCTTCATTCATGCTTCTGTTTCAATATTCTATGAAAAAGAGGAATAGTTTATCAGTTTCTATCTTTAATTCTTACAGCCTTTTTCGCATAATTCATTTTCACATAATCCTTTTTCGCTCATTTTTACACAATTCAGTTTGTTGAAAAATTAGTTAATCATCAATTTCAACATCTTTTCTATAGATCGAATAAAATTTTCTTTTTAACTGCAAGTTAATTGACAACCTCACACAATTCATAAAAAATATATATAGAAGAGAATTTAACCTCAAATGAAAAAAATTCTGGTTATAGTATTAGCTTTCATTCTTTTCATCCCGTCAAACAATTCAAAAATGGGTGGTGAAATTCCAAAAAGTTTGCCATCAAAGGAAGATATTTTTGGCTTTTTATATTCTCTTGAAAGAAGGATAAAATCTGAAAAATTCTTTAAAGAAGAAAATATAATAGAAGACCTCGTTACAATGACAGGAAAAGTGGAATATATAATGGATAATGGAACATTATGGCTTGAGGAAGCAATTAAGAGTTTCTATGTTGTAAATGGAATAGAATATAATGAAAGTAAAATTGAGAAATTTGTTAATGAGCTTGATATTGAAGATGAAGGGAAGATTGCAATTGCGTATATTCTTTTTTCATATAGTAAAGCTGTGGAAGCAAAAAGTTTGGAAGAGAAGATGGAAGGAATATTGGCGACAATAAATGCGGTAAGAAAAACCTCTTCACTCCTTAAAGCTCTACAAGTTAATGAACCAATGGAAGATGCATACAAAAAAATCATAATTGGAGGAAATGAAAGGAACATCTACAAAAATTACACCTTTATTATAGACTTTGGGGGAGATGATGCATATAAGAAGGGAAATAGCTCATTTATTTTAGATTTTGATGGAAACGATGTCTATGAAAATAGAAACTCGCCAGACAGCGTAACAATGATTTTTGATATAAATGGGAATGATAAATACTATGATTGCCCTTCCACTTCCAATAGCTTCTCACTACTTTTTGATTTGACTGGAAATGATATTTATGAAGGAGCAACATGCTCTTCATATGACAATGGAACAAGCCTGCTTATTGACATGGAGGGTGATGATGTATATAAAGGAGAATCTCATGCCCAATCTTTTTCCTCATATGCAACATCCTTATTAATTGATGTATCTGGAGATGACAGATATAGTGCATATTCATATTCACAAGCCTCCACAATAGGAGGAATATCCATCCTAGCAGATTTTTATGGTGACGACATTTTCATTGCAAAAGATAAATCACAGGCATTTGCAAGTGGCACACTAAAAAAGGGGGCTGCCCTCCTCATAAATTTCAAAGGCAATGATTTCTACAAAGCTGAAAACTATTCTCAGAGCTATGGAGAAGGAGCTGCATTCAGCATGCTTTTGGACTTCATAGGAAGAGACATATATAAAGCAGGATATTATGCGCAAGCCTCTGCCTCCTGGATGGGCTTCGCTGCCTTTATGGATGCTGACCAGGAAAATGAATTTTCTCATGGGCTTTTCAGTCAGGGATATAAAATGTTTGGAGGGCTGTCATTTTTCATGAATGGATTTGAGGTGAGAGGAAATGAGGAAATGATGATGATTCTGGAGCTTTTACAATCCAATTTCAGGAAGTTCTTCCCTTAGTTTTTGAATGGTAACCTCAACAATTTCTTCTGCTTTTCCTGTGTATTCGAAGTTAAAGCTCTCAAGCTCTATTTTTTCTGCAATTTCTTTGTTTTCCTTCAAAACTTCTTTTAAATGAATATTTTTCTCCTTCGCTTCCATTGCAAATTTTCTCATGAGCTCATGAGCTTCCTGTCTTCCCATGCCTTTTTCCACCAATTTCATCATAAGTGCTTCAGTGAATACAAGTCCCTTGCTTATCTCAATATTCTCTCTCATTTTTTTGGTGTCAACTTTAAGATTTGAAAATACTCTATTCATTTTATACAATATCCAGTCAGTGAGGATGATAGCATGAGGCAAAATGAATCTTTCAGAAGATGAATTGCATAAATCTCTTTCATGCCACTGAATAGCATTTTCCCATGCAGGCAAAAGATTGCTTCTCACCACTCTTGCAAGTCCGCAAATCTGCTCGCATGAAATAGGATTTCTTTTATGTGGCATTGCAGATGAGCCCACCTGTTTCTCTTCAAAAAATTCTTCCACTTCAGCAATTTCAGTTCTTTGCAGATTTCTTATCTCTGTTGCAAATTTTTCCAAGGAAGTGGCAACATTGGCAAGGAAAGAAAGAAGCTCAATATATCTATCTCTTCCAACAATTTGAGTTGCTGGCATCTCTGCTTTAAGCCCGAGCTTGTTCATTACATATTCCTGCACCTCAAAAAATTTTTCTCCAAATGCGGCACCGCTTCCAACTGCTCCTGCCATCTTGCCAACACCTATTTCTTCTCTTACTCTTCTAAGCCTTTTTACATGCCTCATCATTTCCATGGCATATACTGCCATTTTTAAGCCGAAGGTAATAGGTAGAGCATGCTGTCCATGTGTTCTGCCAATCATAACAGCGCTTTTATATTTCATTGCAAGTTTTGCAAGCGTTTTTAGAAGCTCCATCGCCTCCTTTTCAATTATATTTAATGCATCTATCATTTGTAGAGCATTAGCTGTGTCAACAATATCATATGAAGTGGCTCCTAAATGCACATATTTGCCATACTTACATTGCTCAGCTAAAGCTTTCACCATTGCCATAACATCATGCTTTATTTCTTTCTCAATTTCCTTAACCCTTTCCAGCTTTACATAATTCAGATTCGCTTTCTCTGCTATTTCCTCAGCTGCCTCCTTTGGAATATTACCAACGTAGGCATGAGCCTCTGCTAAAACAGCTTCCACTTTAAGCCAGTATGCAAGCCTTCTCTCTTCGCTGAAAATTTCCTTTATCTCCTGCCTTCCATAGCGAAAATCTAAGGGGCAAATCATGGAATTAAATGAATATGAATATAAATTATTTCTGAATTCGGATTCAGAATTCAGTAAAATATAAATATACGTCGTTTTAAATGTCGTAAAATATAAAAAATAATTGATGGATAAAAATTGATGAAAATTAAGTTTAGCAAATTTGATAGATGGTTATATTTTGATGGAACAAAATTTGAGAATGTTGAATTTATTGCAGATGATGAAAATGAAAAAAATTATGAAGTAAATAAAGAGAAACTTATAGGTAAAATATTATTTAGTGCATCTACAACTCGCCAAGGCAAAAGAGCCTATTATTCAATTTATTTGGCAACTTTAGATGGCTTAATAAAGTTTAGAGGTGTAAGAGAGAGCGATATACCTCAATTTTTAAAATATTTTACACCTCATATCATCTCAGATGATGAATGTGATAAACTCCTAGATTTATTAGAGGAGATAAAAAAAATAAAATCTCTTGTACCCTATGATGTCGAGATCATTCTTCCAGAAGCAACATCAGATATTTTTGATGACCCTCTCAATTATCTCGCAAGGATCATACATCTTAGCACAAATGGAAGAAGGAAAAGTTTCAAAGAAATTGAGAAATATTTGCATCAACTTTTTACATTGTTTAAGATTATTAGTATTTTAAGAGGAGAAATATTAACTAAACAAATACAGATAAAGCAAAGAATAGGTTGTGGCGATAAAAATATAGATATGATAATGCCTGTAAACTGGAATGGGCCACAATTAAAATTTAAATGGCAAGGAGAAATATATTCCATTTATCACGAGTTTAGCGTTCCTTTTCCAATAGAAAAGGAGAAAAAACTATCGAAAGTAAGAGAAAGAATGACTCTTAGAGAAGTTTTTTCTCTTTTAAAGAAAAGTTCCACAAAAAAATTTGATATCGTTATTCAAAAAGGGGATATTAATTCAATGTTCATAGAAAAACCCACTTATGGAGATTGGAACAAATATGAAACCCCTTTCGATGTTCCTATCTATTATTTCAAGAAAATGAAACAAATTGATATTCTAATTGAATGTAAAGAAGATAAATTTGATTATTGGAAAAGTGATATAGAGAATCAGATTATTCCTTATTATGAGATATACAAACCAAACAAAATGGCACTGATATCACGCTTTTCTTTACCGGCAAATGTAATTTCTTATTTGGAGAGAAGAGGAATAAGTGTGATTGCACCTTTTGGATTTGAACAAATATCCTATGAGCAAGAGGAAAAACTCAGAAATCTTTTCTCTGCTTGAGAAGAAAATCAACTTTCGCTTCTTATTTCCCTTTTCCTCCTTTCCTCATTTGCCAGCATGTGTGCCTGCCTTACTGGCTCCGGTATGGCATATTTCATGAATTTCTTCGCTATCTTCCATGCTGATTCAACACTTATTTTATTGCCTGGAGAAACATAAATTTTGCCAAGCCTTTTCCCAACTTTTTTTCCTTCTATGAAAATGTAATCATCTTTCTCTTTTCCATACAGCAATTTTTTGGCAATTCCTATCGTAGCTATGCCATGAAGCACTCCAAAGTGGCAGGCAATGCCAAAAAGGCGGGGATGAAGCAGACCATTGCCATCTATCATTACTATGCTGGGCTTTTCTCCTTTAATTAATTCTTGCAAAACGGGAAGTTCGCGATATGCAAGATACGTTGGCACATATGGAAACTTTATTTCCATACTAACAACCTTTCTTTTGACTATTTCCATACTTTCTGCATCAAATTCAACATATGCCCCATATGCCTTTTTTCCATAGGCGACGTCCACTCCAGCTATTGTTTCTACAGAAAAATCATCTTCCATGCTCAATTTTTCTCTAAGCTTTTGCTGTTCTTCTCTTAACTTTTTTAATGGATAATCTGTCTCAAAATCATTGAAAAGATATTTCTTCAGATCTATTTTCCCATTTACAATTTCAATTCCATCCTGCCTTAACAATTCAGCCTTTTTTTCTATGCCTCCTGCATAGCCTCCAACGCCACCATTGCTATAGATAACACGATAGCATGGCACTTCTTCATATGGATTCACATTCAAAATTTTTCCAACTGCGCGGGAAGCTATTATGTCTCCCAAAGCTTTTGCCACCTCACCATATGTAGATACTCTGCCTTTCGGAATCTGCTTGACAATTTTATATGTTTCTTCATATAGATTCATTTATACCTTCATTTATGCTTTCCCTTCCCATTTCAAATGCTTTTATATTCACTTCCACATATCTTTCTGGAAAACTTTCTCTTATCACTTCCAGAATGCTTTCCTCCTTTATTGGAAAGATGTTAAGAGCACTGAAGGCACCGAGCATAACAATATTTTTTGCCAATAAGCTTCCTGCTTTCCTTGCAATTTCATCTGCATTTATTTTCAAAAGTTTGCAATGAGAAGAAATTTTTTCAAATATTTCCTCTACTGGCATATAGCTTCCTATGCCCAGCGAAATTAGAGGTGGAATAATGGGATTAACATCTGTAATTACAATGCCTTCTTCCTTTACTTTTTTCAGATTTCTCAACGCTTCCAAAGGCTCGAAGGAAAGAATGGCATCTGCAGAAAAATCTGCAACTATGGGCGAGAGTACGTCACCAATACGCACAGCACATTCAACATTTCCGCCGCGCTGAGCCATTCCATGTAACTCAGATGTTATCACATTGTACCCTTCCTTTAAAGCTGATTTTGCAAGTATATTTGCTGCTGTTAAAACGCCTTGCCCTCCTACGCCTACTATTAATATGCTTTTCTTCATTTTATCCCCTCGCTTTTCCTCCCTATTGCATTAAACGGGCAGATTTGCACGCATACACCGCATCCTGTGCACAGGCTTTCATTTATCTTTATATCTTCCTCATCAAAGTAGAAAGCAGGACATGCAAATTTTGTTATACATATCTTGCACTTCTTGCATTTATCCTGATCTATCTCATATGTTACTCTCTCCCTCTTTTTTCTTTCAAGCAAAATGCATGGAGCCTTTGAAATTATAACGGATAGCCCTTTAAATTCTAAGGCTCTTTTCACAGCTTCTTTTGTCTGCTCTATGTTGCGAGGATCAACAACTTCAATATGTTTTACCCCTAAGCCTCTAACAACGCTTTCCATATCCATTGCTATCGCTTCATTTCCCATTCCATCTACATTGCTTCCAGGATGAGGTTGATGCCCAGTCATTGCAGTAGTTGAATTATCCAGAATTATGGCAACAAAGTCATGATTATGGTGCACTGCATTAACTAATGGGGGCAAGCCTGCATGATAAAATGTTGAGTCACCAATGAAAGCAATAACTTTCTGTTTCGTTGAATAAGAAAATCCACAGGCAGAGCCAAAGCTTGAACCCATGCAAAGCAGAAAATCTGCTGTTTTATATGGAGGCAATAAGCCCAAAGTATAACATCCTATGTCAGTTGGATATATTGTATCTGGAGGAGCTACCTGTTTAACTGCATAATATGTTGCACGATGCGGGCATCCTGGACATAAAACAGGAGGACGTGGAGCAACATTTATGCTCATTTCCTTCTTATTCCATTCCTTTCCAAAAAAATCTGCCATTGCCTTGCCAACTATGTCTGGAGTATATTCATAGCATCTGCTCAGCGAACTAAATCCTTTTCCATAAATTGTAACGTCAACACCTTCTTCTTTTGCAATCGCCATTACCTGCTCTTCCAGAAATGGCTCAAGTTCTTCAACTATCAGTATTCTTCTACAACCATTCATAAAATCAACAATCTTCTTTTTGGGCAATGGATAACTCATTCCAAGTTTCAGAAGCTTGCAATTTACTCCCAAATCATCTATTGCCTCTCTAACATAATTATATGAAACCCCTGAAGTTATAATACCATCCTCCCCGCCAAAGTCTTCTATTATGTTAAATTTGCTTTCTTCAGAAATCCTCTCTGCCTTTTCCATTTTCTCAAGTAAAATTGGATGAAGCTTGCGGGCAACATCTGGAACAGTTACCATCAGCCCATTTTTTTCAAATTTTCCATGCTTTTTACTCATTTCAAATTCATTGCATTCTACAACTCCACGAGTATGAGAAATCCTTGTGGTGGTGCGAAGTATAACTGGCAGTTCAAGTTCTTCAGATAGTCTAAAGGCTTCTATGGTCATATCCTTTGCTTCCTGCGGACTAGAAGGCTCAAGCATTGGCAGAGAAGCAAATTTTGCATACAGCCTGTTATCCTGCTCATTCTGGCTCGAATGACAGCTTGGGTCATCTGCAGTTATAATGACATGCCCTCCTTTACATCCAACATATGCATAAGTCATGAATGCATCACTTGCTACATTCATGCCCACATGCTTCATGCAAGTCAATGCCCTCAGCCCGCTGACGGCAGAGGCAGCGGCAAATTCAAGCGCAACCTTTTCATTCACTGAATACTGAAAATAAAATTTTGGCTCCTCTCCAATGCTCTTCAGATATCTTGCAACTGCCGAAAGGCTATCTGCTATTTCCGATGAAGGTGTGCCGGGATATGTTGTAGCAATGTCAACATCCGCTTCTAAAGCCCCTCTTGCTATTGCTTCATTTCCAAGCAGTATTTTCTTTCCTACCCCTAACAATTCCATTTTATTCCTCCATAATTATTTTTGCATCAATAACTTTTGCTCCTTCTTCATATAGAAAAATTGGATTGAGATCCATCTGCTTTATATGCATTTCTTCTCCTATCTTTGAAATTTTTAAAAGAATGTCTATTAATGCATCTTTGTCAACTTTCCTACGAAAGCCCTCAAATATTTTATGAGCTTTTAAGTCCATGAGCATGTCTTCTATATCATGTCTGTCAACAGGAAGCATTCTGAATGAAACATCTTTGTATATTTCTGTATATATGCCTCCCATTCCAACCATTATGCATTTCTTAAATATGGCATCGTTTACAATTCCTGCAATTATCTCCACTCCTTGCTCTTCCATCTCCTCTACCAAAAAAACTTCATCTGGAAATTTTTCCTTCACTTTCCTGTATTCCTCAATGAGCTCCTTTTCATTTTTTATATTAAGCTTCAATGCTCCTACCTCTGTTTTATGAAGAATTTTTGGAGAAGAAACTTTGAAGGCAAGAGGATATGCAAGCCTTATTTGTTCTATGTCTTCATCTTTTTCTATCACTTCAAATTTTGTTGTTGGAATTCCATATTCAATGAGTAATTTTTTTGCCTCATGCTCTGGCAGTACTTTCACATGTTGTTATGCAACTTTACTTTTTTATTTTTTGGATGAGGAAATTGGTTGAGTCAAGAGAATGTTGTTGAGTCATAAAGAAAATTAAAAAATGAATAATTTCAGTAACTCAATTGCAGAAAGGAAGATGGTGATTGGTTTACTCTTTGTTCAACTTAAAGGGGAATATCGAATAAAAAGCGCTTAATTACTATTCATTTAAATCATTATATTTCCTTTATCCTATCGATTTCCTTATTCTCTTTTAAATGACATTTTGCAGAGGCATTGAAAAAACAACTTTTCATCGATTTTAAATACATATTTTTGGTAAAAAAGAAATATTGGCATCGCTATTAGCATGATGAGAGCTTTCATTGCAATAGATGTGGAAATGAAGGATGAAATGGAAAAAGTATATGAAATGCTGGAAGCAACAGAGGCAAAATTAAAATTTGTCTCACCATCCAATGTGCATTTAACTCTCAAGTTTCTGGGAGAGATTGATGAAGCCATTATACCAAAAATAAAGAAAATAATGGAAGAAGCTGTTCAGGATATTGAGCCATTTAAAGCGAAAATAAAAGGGATGGGAGTATTCCCCAGCTTGAAAAATATACGTGTAATATGGCTCGGATTTCATGATGAGGGGCAAGCAGTAAGGATAGCAAGAAATATTGATGAAGGAGTTTCATCTCTTGGTTTTAAAAGAGAAAAAGAGCATAAGCCACATGTTACAATAGCAAGAATGAAAAGTGGCTACAGAAAGGAACAGATTATTAAAATCATTGAGGAAAATAGAACAAAGGAGTTTGGTGAAATATATTGCGAATCAATAAAATTGAAGCAGAGCATTTTAAAGCCAGAGGGTCCAATATATAAGACTGTGGAGGAAATAAAACTATGAAATTGCTCGAAGATGTGCTGAAGAAAATTTCTCCAACTGAAGAAGACGAGAAAAAGATAAAAAAAATTGTTGAGGAAATAAAAAAGCTGATAGACAGGGAGAAGCCTGAAGACGCAGAGACAATGCTTGTTGGCTCTGTTGCAAAAGGAACTTATTTAAAAAATTCCTTAGATATAGATTTTTTCTTGCTTTTCCCTCCTTCATACAAAAAAGAGGAGATGGAGCATATTGTCATATCCATAGGTAAAAAAATTCTCGATGACTGGAAGATTCAATATGCTGAGCATCCATATATAAGGGGTTTCTATAAAGGATATACAGTAGACATTGTCCCATGTTATAAAATTAAGGATGCAACAAAAAAATTAAGTGCAGTTGATAGGACTCCATTCCATACAACGTATATAAAAGAAAATCTGAAAGAAGAGATGAAAAATGAAGTCAGATTATTCAAGCAGTTCCTAAAGGGCATAGGATGTTATGGGGCAGAGGCAAAAATAGAAGGTTTTTCTGGCTATCTTGCAGAGCTTCTTATTCTGAAATATGGTGGCTTTTTGAACGTGCTGAAAAATGCAGATGAAATAGAGCCATATTTCATGGACCCTGTCGATCCTTCTCGCAATGTGGCGGCTGCTCTCTCCCAAGAAAAGCTTGATCTCTTTAAGTTTGCAGCCAAGGAATTTCTGCGTCGTCCAAAAATGGAATTTTTCTTTCCAAAGCCTCCTCCAGAGTTGCGAAGGGATGAAATCAGAGAAAAAATAAAAAATTTTGTTGGAATTTGTTTCAAAAAGCCTGATATTGTTGATGATATTCTTTATCCGCAACTGAAAAAAGCTGCACACAGTATTGAAAATTTGTTGAAGCAGTATGACTTTGAGGTATTGGAAAAAACATGGTACGCAAATGAAGATGCTTTTATTGCTGTAAAAGTGAAAAATATGAAGATAGACGAAGTTAAATTGCATATTGGTCCGCCGCTGCATGAAAAGGAACATGTCAGAGCTTTTATGGAAAAATGGAATGAAAGCAGGCTGGCAATTGGAAAACCGTTTGAAAAAGATGGAAGGATATTTGTAAAGGTGAGGAGAGAATTTTGTAATGCAAAAGAATTGCTTGAGAAATTTTTAAAAGAAATAAATCTTGGAAAAAATCTTAATGAACTAAAAGAAGAAATGAGAATATGTACAGGAGATGAATTATCCAAGCATATTTCATTCTGGAGTGAATATTTATGTAAGAAAAATCCTTGGGAGAGATGATTAGATATTAAATATAACCATAAACAATCCCTATATCAAACCAGCTTTCTGGAGGAGGAGCAAATCTTCTGTTGATAATTTTTCTCCCTTCTTGAATCTTTGATATATCTCATCTGCTCTTCTTAGAAGAACATCTTTTTCCTTTTCAATTTCCTTCCTCTTCTCCTTCTCCTTTATTTCCTTCATTTTTCCTTCTATCTCTCTGATTTTCTTTATATATGAAACAAAATCTCTATGAGCCTTATCTGCATTTAAACGGGTTAGGATATAATCCCTTTCAATTTTCTTTAATTCTTTTCTCAACTCACTTGCCTTTTTGAAACATTCCAGCATTTCCAAATGTTCTCTCTGTGCCCTCTCTGCAAGTTCTTTCACCCTTCTATGTTCCTTATCACTCTTCTCCTTCAATTCCTTCTCTTTCTTCACATATTCCCTGAATTCTTCATTACTTTCCAATATTTTCTCCCTTTCTCTTATTTCTTTATTGAGTTTTGCCAGCTTTTCAATAATTTCTTCCTCCTCCCTTTTGCTCAATTGCTGGGTCATCTGTCTGAATTCAAGAGCATCTCTCTTCTGCTGGAGAACATCCAATGGCGGACCTTTTGGAAAATATTTTCTTTTGAGTTCCTGAAGTTTTTCCTTTATTGCCTCATATTCTTTATTTAACTCGCTTCTCCTCTTCTTTGATAATGCAACCTGCCTGTTTATCTCATCTCTCCTCTCTTTATGAAGTAAACCTTCTTTACGATATTTCTCCATCTGATTACTTATTTCCTTCTTTTTCTTTCTTAATTCATTTGTATCTCTGTTTAGTTTCTCTCTTAACTCTTTTGCTTCATATAACTTTTTTTTCAGTTCTTTTTTCTGCTCTTCCAGTTCAGTAATATCCATCTTACATTAAAAGTAGGTTATTTATTAAAAAATTTCGCAATATAAAATTTTAGTAAATGCGGTAAATGCAGTAAATGCGGGAAATATGTTTTGAATTTGAAAAATCCTAAATGATGGAGCGAATGTGATAAATGAATTAAAGGGAATGCAAGCTCTTGTAAAAGGCAATTGCCAAATAAAGCAAACAAATGCACATATATTTATATACTTGCATATCATATACATAATATGGCTACTACTATACGTATAAGCAAAGAAATGCTTCGAGAATTGGAGAAATTGAAGGAAGAAAAAATGGCAAGCTCTTATGAGGAGTTAATAAGAAAACTAATAGAGGAATATAAAAGATTAAAAAAGAGCCATTTTGGAACCTTGCCAAAATTAGAAAAATTTAGGAGGGAAGAAATTGACCGTTTTGATTGATTCATGGGCTTGGATAGAATATTTCAAAGGTAGCAAGGCAGGGGAAAAGGTAAGAGAATATGTAGAAGGTAAGGAAAAGGCAATAATTTCCGCCATTAACATTGCGGAAGTGTATAGATGGATATTATGTTTTTATGATGAAAAAATAGCAAAAGAAAAAATTGAAGCAATGAAAGAAAGATGCTTTATTATTCCTGTTGATGAAGAAATTGCAATAATGTCTGCAAAAATAAAACATGAGGAAAAGATGGGGTTGGGTGATGCCATAATATATGCAACAGCAAAGAAAGAAAATGCAATTCTTTTAACAGGAGACAAGGATTTTGAGGGCAAGGAAGATGTAATATTTATACAGTAATTATTCTCCCAAAAGGAGTTGCAAAACAGGAAATAGATAATATAAAATTTTAATAAATGCAGTAAATGCAGGAGAAAATGTATTAACATCATGATTTACTTAACAATCTCGTTTAAAGGAATATAAAAATGCTTTCGACATGAAAGTAGGCTAATCAGTAGAGTTATTTCAAAATTTTAGCTACGCTCTTATTAAAACTAAGTAAGCTTTATAGTTATTTATGAGTTACTTTATTAATCCTGAGTTATGGATAAATAGTCAGAATGAAAATTATGCATATGAAATGGTGGCAGAGTAAATCAAGGTATGGCTTGTTACATGTTCTATTTTTAACCTCAATCCCGGCAAATCATCTTCAGATGTATAATGAGTGGTGATGACATATATCTCATCTCCAGAATTTACAGCTCCTGTAGCATTTGAAATTTGATCCAAGCTGGTAGGGAAAGTTGTCATTATTGTTGCAGGTTGTCCACCAATAGTAGCTTCTAAATCCTCATATCCTGGATTTCCTGAAACTGCATTTACAGTATAACTAACCCATCCGAAGCTTCCATTTCCTCCATGTCCTGTTTGTTGAAGAGTGAAAACAACTTCTGTTCCTGCATCACCGCCACCAAATCCAGAAACCCATACATAGATGGTTGCTGCAAGCACTACTGTTATAGCCACCATTAGGATAATGGCTATAATTGGGCTTACACCTTCCTCGCCAAATGCATTTAATTTTTTAAATATTTTTTTATCCTTCATTTTCCTCATTATATATTTAGAATCAAAGAAATAAAGATAGGAGGGAGGAGAGGTTGTTCTCTGGGTGTCAAGCCCGTTTATGCGTATGTTACGTCTGCAGAGAATATAATGCTGTCGCTATCTGAATGAATTATAGTTACTTTTTCTCCCACAATGTCGTCAGTATCATCCCATGCTGTAACGTGCACATATATACGGAATATATCTCCTGCATCTATTGAGCCCTCTGTTAAAGAGGATCCATCTGTGTTGTTGAAGCTTCCTTCAACTCCACCTACACTAACTTCTAGATCTTCCCATCCTGGATTTCCTGAAACAGATTGTACTTCATACTCAACCCAGTACCAATCTGAAGTGGTGTTTCCTCCATGTTCTCTCTGCTTCAAACTCAATGCTACATTAGCTCCACCACCGCCACCACCGAAGCCACTGACCCACACATAGATGGTCGCTGCAAGCACTACTGTTATAGCCACCATCAGGATAATGGCTATAATTGGGCTTACACCCGTCTTATCTTTTATCCATTTCCTTACTTTTTCTATCATGGTTTTCACCAAACCTATATATAGAAGGAGTATATAAATTTTACGCAAATTGCAAGCATTTTGTTAGCGAAATGTAAGTTTTTCCTAAATCTCCAAAAAGTAAGGCGGTTGCACATTCCGCCATTTTCCTGCCCTTTACTTCGCCAATGCCCCTCCCGATGCTTACTTTTTATAACCTCCTACTTTATATGAATTACTATTTTTTTCGATGCAGAAATGAAACTCGAAGAATTTGGGATTGAATGATTGTTTCGATGATAAATTAAATGGAAACGATACATGCTTAGCCATTTACATTCATACTTTAATCACCCGTATTTTTAATAGAAGAAATTCACAAAATCATCATTTGCAAAATTCTTGATGAAG
>CAZNGK010000012.1:0-18178 GCA_964572575.1 uncultured Thermoplasmatales archaeon
AATCCGAGGACGTTGGAGAGGATTCTTGAAGCATTGCCAGTTGAAGGCATTGCCTTAGAATGGGGGAAAGAGTACTATTTTTATACTGATATTGAAATTGAGGAGGAAAATAGCCAGACAGAAATGGAAGTTGGAGATATAGCTTATTGGCCAGAAGGTAAGGCAATATGTATTTTTCTTGGCTTGACTCCGATGAGCAAAGATAAGCCAGTGGCAATATCTCCAGTTAATCTTTTTGCAAGATTGGAAGGAAATCTGGAAATAAACAAAGGAGATAAAATAAGAATAAGTAGGGAATGAATGATGAAGGAAGGAAGGGACGAAAAGATAAAAGGATAAAAGAATGAGTGCATGAAAGCAGACAGCCAGTACCACCATTCATTCGTTTTTATTAAGTGAATGAGATTGATGATTATCCTAAAGCATGAATGCAAATAACCAATACCACCACCCATTCGTTCTATTAGTCATTTTACTAAGCAAAGGAAAAAATATTATAAGAGGAAGCATTTATGGCTTGAAAATGACAATAATGGAAGAAGCAAAGAGAGGAATTGTGACAGAAGAAATTAAGCAGGTGGCAAAAGAAGAAGGATTGGAGGAAGAGGTAGTTAGGAGAAGAGTTGCAGAAGGAAAAATAGTAATTCCTCACAATCCAATTCATAATCCAAAAGCATTGGGAATAGGAAAGGGATTGAGAGTTAAGGTAAATGCAAATATTGGCACATCAATGGAATATTGTGATTTGCAGGAAGAAGTGGAGAAAGCGAAATCTGCTATGGAAGCAGGAGCTCATGCAATCATGGATTTGTCAACTGGCGGAAACTTAGATGAAATTCGCTTAAAATTACTTGAGATAGTAAATGTTCCTTTTGGTACTGTGCCCATCTATCAGGCTGGTATAGAGGCAATGGAGAAAAAAGGAGCTATAGTTGATATGAGCGCCGATGACATGTTCAGAGCTTTTGAAAAGCAAGCAAAGCAGGGCGTTGATTTTGCTGTTGCCCATGTTGGAGTTACAAAAGAAAGTGTTGAAAGGTTGAGGAAGCAAAAACGCTTGATTCCAATGGTTTCGAGAGGAGGAGCATTTCATATGGCATGGATTCTTCATCATGGAGAGGAAAATCCATTGTATAAAGAATTTGATTATCTGCTTGAAATAGCAAAGGAATATGATTTAACATTAAGTTTGGGAGATGGAATGCGTTCAGGTGCAATTTATGATTCAAATGACAGAGCAAAATTTCAGGAACTTTTGATTATAGGAGAACTTGTAGAAAAAGCAAGAGAAAAAGGAGTGCAGACAATGGTTGAAGGTCCTGGCCATATGCCTTTAAGCGATATTGAATCTAATATAAAGGTAATGAAGAAGGTGACAAATGAGGCACCTTATTTTGTTCTTGGTCCACTGGTTACAGATATTGCTCCAGGCTATGACCATTTTGTTGGAGGCATTGGAGGAGCACTTGCTGGCTATTGTGGAGCCGATTTCTTATGTTATGTTACTCCAGCTGAACATCTTGGCCTGCCAACACCAGAAGATGTTAGAGAAGGTGTTATTGCAACACTCATTGCTGCCCATGCTGCAGATGTTGCAAGAGGAATAGACAGGCATATAGATCATGAATTTTCTTTGGCAAGAGAAAAACTTGATTGGAATACAATGTTCAGGCTTGCAATTGATGCAAAAAAGGCGAGAGAATATAGGGAGAGAAGGAAGCCTTTTGAAGCAGTTGAAACATGTTCAATGTGTGGAAAGCTTTGCGCAATAGAAATTGTTAGAAAATATTTGGAGGAAAATGAAGATTAAACTTTTTTTACTATTTTTAATACCGCTGTTTTTATTTCCCCTTGCCAAAGCAGACGTGCATATGGCATATTTTTATAAAGATTATAAAAAATGCATTATGTGTGAGGAAATACAGCCTTTTATAGAAGAACTTGAAAATATTTCCTATGTTTATGTTCATAAATATGAAATAACTTCCTCTCCTCTTTATCCAACTGAAAATGACAAAATATTCAAGAATATAACATCTGCATATAATTCGCCAGGAGATGTGCCAATTATTTTTGTTGGAAATGAATGGTTTTATTTTGGGAACAAAAGTCTTTTTGAAGAAGGAAGGGAGAGATTAAATGAAAGTCTGCAGGAATTAAAAGAATTTGAAGTGGAAAATCCTATTAAAGATGGCGAACTAGTATATCCAAAGCCTGTTTGTGTGCTTTTAGCTTATAATTCATCAGATGAATCAGGCGACGAAATCTCTATCTTAATAAAAGCTCTTGAAGAAAATATTACATTCATAAGAATAGATAGAATAGATGTGAAATATGAAGAGAATAGAAGCATACTTGAAAAATTGAGGCAAGAAGCTACGCCTGTTGCATTTATAGGAGAAAAATCTTTTCCTCTGGAATTGTATAACGTTAGTCTCATAGTTGAAGAAGCAAAAAAATATGCAAAAGTGGGAATAGATTTTCCAGAAGGATATGAAGGAAAGAAAATATGCATCGTATTCTTCTATAGTCCTGGATGTGGATTATGCATCAGATTAAAAGCAAAATTGGATGCTTTCGAGAAAATATATCCAATAGAAGTTAGAATGTATAATTTAAATTATAAGAAGAATAGTGACCTTCTTCTTGCATATTACGGCAAATATAATATAACAAAGCCTTACAACCCAATTATTTTCATTGGAGAAAAATATTTTTATTTAGAAAGCCAGATGGATGAATTGGAAGGGGAGATAAAGAGATGGCTTGGCACAGGCTTAAGCTGTCCTGATGTTAAAGGAAATGCAGCAGAAGTGGCAGAAGAGCTATTTAAAAACTGGACTTTGCCTACCATTATATTTGGTGGACTTTTAGATGGAATAAATCCCTGTGCATTTGCAACCCTCATATTTTTCATTGCGTATCTGGAAAGAGCAAAAAAGAAGGCTATATTACCTGTTGGAATTTCTTTTGCAATTGCAGTTTACATAGGCTATTTTCTGATAGGGCTTGGCTTGCTCGGATTTTTAAGCGTTATAAGAGGCATGGTTAAATCATATTTGGATATTACAATAGGGATGCTGGCAATTGCTTTGGGAATATTGAGCATTTCAGATTTTTTTATAGTAAAGAAAGGAAAGGAAGCAATTCTTCAACTTCCAATGTTTATAAAGAAAAGGAGGGGGAGAATAATAAAAGGAATAACTGGGGATAGAAGCATTGCCGTCTTAGCTATAATTTCATTTTCTGCAGGATTTGCCATTTCTGTATTAGAATTTGCATGCACTGGCCAAATATATGTTCCTATTCTTGGAAAGCTTGTAGCAGAATCAAGCACATTTAGCACAACTGCCCTTATATTCCTGATAATATATAATTTTATGTTCATTCTTCCTTTACTTATAATTCTCTCTTTATTTTATTTTGGTCGTTCATCTAAAGCATTAGGAGAAATGCAAAAAAGTAGCTATGCATACGTGAAATTATTGATTGGTATCTTTCTCCTTGTCCTTGGTTCTTTCATGTTTTATAATGGCCTCTATGCTTTGCAGTATATATAGATATAAGATATAGCTTTAAAATCTATAGCTTTAAAAACCATAGCCTTAAAATCCTATTTTCCTGTAATATTCGCTTTCCCTGAATTTACAGTTTACAATAAGCTCTCCTGCAGGCTCTCCTTTTCCATTTACCTTCTTTGCTACTTCGCTTTTCACGCCTCTTTTCTTTAACTCTTCCATGAGCCTTTCTATATACTTATTTTTATCATCTGAAATAAATACAACTTTTTCTGGCTTCTTTCCGTCTGGCGTAGTTACTATGCCCAGGCTGAGCATGTCTTCGAGTTCAAAGAGGTTGATATGTGCATTAAGATGTCCGTTATCTCCACTTTCAAAATATATTTCTGGATCAACATGGACCTCTTTCGCTTTTATCTCTATTTCCTTTTCTTTTTCGTTGTAATCAATGGCATTCTGCGGACACTCATTTCCGCATATACCACATCCTATACACTCTCTACAGCTAAGGCATCTTTTTGCTTCTTCAACTGCATCCTTCTCGCTGAAACCTTTTTCTACTTCTTTAAAAGTAGATAGCCTTTCATCTATGGAAATTAGCTCAACTTCTTTCCTTTCTTCCTCCTCCACTCCAGATAAAACAACATTTCTCTTCAGATTTTCTATATCCTCTCTGCAGGCAATAAGCCTGTTTACATCTTCTTCTACAGGATCAAAGGAAACTTCCTTTCCATGAATGTAAGCATCTATGGCATAAGCTGCTCTCCTTCCCCATGCAACTGCTTCAATTACTATAGAAGGCCCAACAACTGCATCTCCTCCAGCAAAAACTCCAGGCATAGATGTAGCAGCTGTATTGGTGTCCACAACTATAGTCCCCCACTTTGTTTTCTTAATTTCATCTGGCAGGAATGATAAATCAGGATATTGCCCAATGGCAGAGATGACAGTATCTGCTTCAATGAAAAATTCACTCCCTTCCTTTGGTATTGGCTTCCTCCTCCCGCTCTCATCTGGCTCTCCAAGTTCCATCTCAATACATTCCACGCCTTTAACTCTTTCATCTCCAACAATTTTAACTGGCGAAACTAAATAGCGGATATTCACTCCTTCTTCTTCAGCAAATTTTATTTCCTCCTCACGGGCAGGCATTTCCTTTCTACTCCGCCTATATAAGATGGTCACCTCCTCACTTCCCAAGCGAATAGCGCATCTTGCAGCATCTATGGCAACATCTCCTCCACCAACAACAACAACTTTTCCTCCAGTAAAAACTGCTCTAACTGTCTCTGGCGATATATTAACTTCTCTCAGAAAGTCAACACCTGGAATTACGCCATTAAGCTCTTCTCCTTCAATATTTAACTTTTTGCTTTTATGGGCTCCAACACCAATAAAAACTGCATCATAATTTTTCCTGATTTCTTCAAAAGATATATCTTTTCCTACAGTGGTGTTGAGTTTAAGCTCAACCCCCATTTCCAGAATTGCATTTATTTCTCTTGCAAGAACATTATTTGGAAGGCGGTATGGAGGTATACCCACAGCAAGCATTCCTCCAGCAACTGGAAGGGCGTCGAAAATTGTAACTTTATAGCCTTTTCTTGCAAGTTCATATGCAACTGTCAGGCCAGCAGGCCCAGAACCAATGACTGCAACCTTATGCTTATTATTCTCATTAGAAGGCATTTTTCCTAAATCAATTTTTCCTTCCTTTTCCCATTCCCAATCTGCAACAAATCTTTTAAGCAACCTTATTGAAATTGGCTTCTCTATTTTGCTCCTCTTACACATTTGCTCGCAAGGATGAGGACACACTCTTCCCAGCACAGCAGGCAGTGGAAGGCGCTCCCTTATTATTTCAACAGATTCCTTAAACTTTCCTTCAGCAATTTTTGCAACGTAACTGCGCACATCTACATGAGCGGGGCATCCTGTCTGGCAGAATGGCGTTTCTTTCTCCAGAAAATAGGTGGAAGGAATGCCATCTCTTCCATAAACAGCCTTTCTTGAAAATAAACTTCTTTCTCTGTCAACTATTTTGATGGGACAGACTTCATAGCAGATGTTGCAATTATTGCAGGCATTACTTATCCTCGTTGGATATCTTATTATTTTAAGCGTTCCATTTGATGCCTCCTTTACATAAGCATTGGTAATCAGCTTTATCTTTTCTTCTTCAACCATTTTACTGAGTTTCTGAAAATCTATTTCATCATTGAGAAGAGAAGAAAGAGAGGAGACATGTTTTCTTATTACATTCATATTGATTGAAGGAAATCTCTCTATTACAAAAACTTCCTCGCCTTTCTCTGCATATTCCATTGCCTTTTTTAAGTTTGCTACACCGCTTCCAATAAATGCTATTCCTTCTCCACCGGTGCCATATCCAACAATGAAAGGCTCCTTTTTATTTTCTTTTTCCTTTTTTCCCTCATAAAGATAATAAATTTTCCCATTTTCTTCCTTAAACGAAATCTCCTGTCTATATAGAAAATCCATGAGATAGCGGAAGACAATCTCTTCTCTCAACCCAATTTCTTTTGCAATCTCTTCCAATGTAAGCATCTTTTCCTTGATAAGGAGGCGAATCATCTCTTCATTAAGTTCATCATATACAATTGCATTTGCAAGTCTTTCCATTTCATGTGATGTGAAAATCTCTCCATATCTGTTTCCTTCTGTAGTAAGCATTCTTTCCTTTGTTGCAATAATTCTTATCCGTGGGCTAAATGAAATATTATATGCAGCTTTCAAAGCCAAGCTATTTTTCTGCTCTTCAGGAAGAGGACCAAGCTCTTTTAACTCTTCTGTAAATTCTGTTACAATGTTTGCAAATCTCTCTCCTTCAGAAGCAGACACCCATTCAAGGCGAAGCCTTCTTTCATCTATGCCTGCATGCCTTAGCAATCTTTTTGCCATATTTATTTTGCCTATGGTATAATAATTTCCTGTAACATAATGGCAATCTCCAAGATGACAGCCTCCCACCAGAACACCATCTGCTCCTCTTAAAAATGCTTTTAAAACAAAAGAAGGCTCCACACGAGTTGAACACATTACTCTTATTACTCTTATTGTAGGAGGATACTGAAATCTACTCACTCCTGCCAGATCTGCGCCAGCGTAACTGCACCAGTTGCAGAGGATAGCAACAATTTTCGGGTGCATCGCGTTGCTCATTATATCGCCTCCTCTATCTGCGCCATAATTTGTTCATCTGCAAAATGATGCATTTTTATAGCCTTATGAATGCATGATGCCCCACAAGCTCCACATCCCTTGCATGCTGCTGGAATATTCTCCGCCACCTTTTTCCCATTTTTTTCAACAATTTTCATTGCTCCATACGGACAGACTTCAACACAAACGCCACATCCCATGCACTTGCTTTCATCAATTAAAGGCATTAATGGCTCTGCCTCAACATATCCCTTCGCCATTGGAATAGAAGCTCTGCTGGCAGATGCCAACGCTTGCATTATGCATTCATCGATGCTTGCAGGCGCCCTGCATGAGCCCGCCATGTAAATTCCATCTGTTGCAAAATCAACGGGGCGTAGCTTTACATGTGCTTCAAAGAAAAAGCCATCCTGTCCCAATGGCACTTTAAGCATTTGAGAAATTCTCTTTGCATCTTCTCTTTGAATTAATGGTGTAGAAAGCACAACTAAGTCAGCTTGAATTTCAACTTTCCTTCTTAGCCCGGGATGATAAAAGCCTACAGCAATTCTTCCATCCTTCTTCTCCAGCGATGTCACTGTTGGAACAGCATCTCTTACTCTTATGAAGCGCACGCCTTCTTCTCTTGCCTTTCTGCAATATTCTTCATATTCTGTGCCATATGTTTGCATTCCCTTATGTATGATGTAAACATTGGCGTTAGGTATCATTTTCTTAATTATGCGAGCATTCTTTATTGAATTCATACAGCATATGCGAGAACAATATCTTACTCTTTCTCCCCTCCCGCCTACACATTGAATGAAAACAATGCTTTCAGCATTTATTTTTCCTTTCTCCTTAAGAATTTTTTCGAGCTCGAATTGAGTGATGACATTCTCATATTCATCATAGTTGTACATGTACCTTGGTTCATATGGTTTTGCTCCTATGGCGACAATGATTGTTCCAACTTTTACTTCTTTTACTTCTTTTGATTTTTTCTTCTGCCTTATCCTAACATTAAAGTTTCCTATGTAGCCATCAACGCTTTCAACCTCACTATTCAGCAAAACATGTATCTTTTTTTCCTTCTCAACTTTTTTAACAATTTCCTCCAGAAATTGCTGAGCATTGGCATCGGAAGGATAAATCTGGTTAATATAATTCAAAAGCCCTCCAAGCCTATTTTCTTTTTCAACTAAATAGACTTCAAAACCCTGCTCTGCAAGAGAAAGAGCTGCGGTCATGCCAGCAATGCCTCCTCCAATAACCAAGCTTTTTTTCTCCACATCTATCTTTATTTCTTTTAAAGGCTCAAGCAATCTTGCTCTTGCAACACCCATTCTAACCAAATCTTTGGCTTTTTCTGTTGCCCTCTCCCTTTCTTTCTGATGAACCCATGAGCATTGATCTCTTATGTTAACAAATTCAAAAAGAAATTTATTCAAGCCTGCATCTTCACAAGCCTTCCTAAATAAAGCTTCGTGGGTGCGAGGTGTGCATGATGCAACTACAACTCTGTTAAGCTTGTGTTTTTTAATGGCATCCATTATTTCCTGTATTCCAGCATTTGAACATGTATACATATTTTCCTTTACATATACAACGTCAGGCAAAGTTTTTGCATACTCACATACCTTTGGCACATCCAAAAAGCCTGCAATATTGGTCCCGCAATCGCAAACAAAGACACCTATCCTCAACGCCATTTTTATCCCTCCACCAATTCAGCTATTTCGGCAGCTTTTGCTGCTGCCGCACTCGCCTGCACAACACTTTCAGTAATGTCCTTAGGGCGCTCACAACATCCTGCCACAAATATTCCCTCTCTCGTTGTCTCCACTGGATGAAATGCATAATCCTTGACTTTTATGAAACCATATTCATTTGTTTCTATTCCAAGAATTTCTGCAAGTTGCCTCACATCTTTTGCTGGCATTATTGGTGTGGCTAAAATAACCATCTCCACTTCAAGCTCCTTCACTTTTCCTTCATTCTCATCTTCATAATATATAATCAGATTTTTTGTTCTCTTATCTTCTTTAATTTCTCCAGGACGTGCATGAATGTATGTAATTTTATAATCTCTCTCCCCTCGCTTGCTATATTCATAAAATCTTTTGCTGAAAACCCTCAAATCTGAATAAAATATATATGATTCTAAATCTCTATAATGCTCGTTGGCAAGCATTGCACTTTTTATTGAAACCATACAGCACACAGAAGAGCACCACTGACATCGCTTCACATCTCTGGAGCCAACACATTGTATGAATGCTATCTTTTTTGGTCTCCTTCCATCTGGAGCACATTTTAAATGCCCGTGAGTTGGACCTGCTGCATTTATTAGCCTTTCATACTCCATCCATGTATGCACGTTAGCATATCTTCCATAGCCATATTCTACAAGGTCATTTGGCTCATATAACGACAGGCCTATGGCTACAATAATTGAAGCAACATTAAGCTCTATAATTTTATCTTTCTGATTGTAATCTATTGCTTCAGCCTTGCAAATTTTCTGGCAGAGACCGCATCTATTTTTAGTTAGCTTTAAACAATATCTTTCATCTATGGTAGCCTTCCTTGGAACAGCTTGAGGAAATGGAAGGAATATTGCCTTCCTTTTATCTAAATAGCTATTATATTCATTTGGTATTTCCGTTGGACATTTCTCCATGCAATCTCCACATCCTGTGCATTTTGTTGCATCAACATATTTTGCCTTCCTTTTTACTTTAACTTTGAAATTCCCTGCTTTTCCTTCTACACCTATAACTTCAGAATATTCAAGCACTTCTATATTCGGATGAGAAAAGCATTCATTCATTTTTGGAGCAAGAATGCATATACTGCAGTCGTTAGTAGACATTGTTTTATCAAGCAATGCCATTCTTCCTCCAATACTTGGCTCTTTCTCTACCAGATAAACGTGGATACCCCTATCTGCCAAATCCAGCGCTGCTTGTATGCCAGCTACTCCACCACCTATTACCAATACTCCTTTCATTTTATCCTTTCAGTATCCTTTCAGCAACAACTTCAGCAAAGTCTTTTACCTCAATATCATGCCCTTCATGGGAAAGCGTGCATCGAAAATGAATCTGACATTTTGGACAAGAAGTTATTAAAACATCTGCTATATCTGAAGCTTCCTTAAGCCTTTCTTTCCTCATTTCCTCTGCCTTCCAGTCACAGCACATCCAGGCAGATGTGCCGCAGCATAACGCCATCTCCCTATTATGTTCCATTTCCTTTATTTCTATTCCAACTTTTTTAAGCACATTTCTTGGCTCATCATATATTCCGAGATGCCTCCCAAGTCTGCATGAATCATGATATGTATATGTCTTTTCATCTTCCTTTCCATTCCACTCAATTTCTTCCTTTTCTAAAAATTCTGAGATATGCATCATTTCCACATTCAATTTCGGATAATCAAACTTAAATGTTCTGTAACACTCTGGACATGAAAAAATTATTCTCTTAATCTTCATTTCCTTTATTTCCTTCACATTTTTTTTGGCAAGTTCTTTAAAAAGCTTAACGTTGCCATTCCATAAGGCATCATGTCCGCAGCATGACTGCATTACTGCAGGCCTTATGCCGGCTGAATTCAAAATTTTTATTGTGCTTATTCCAATATTTGTGCTTTTAATTCCTATATCTTTAAAGATAATATCATAGAATGGTAGACATCCCGCAAAATAAAGTGTATCATCTTCACCAACATCTAAGCCTTGAAGCCATTCGCTTGCATCAAACTCATTAGAAAGCATCAATTTTTGCAAGCTTTCAAAAATTCCTTCATGAGCATATATACCCACGTTATTCTCTTTCCTTGCCAAATTGCGTGTTTTCCTGATGAAATCTAAAAATTCAACTCCAGATGGACAGACTTCTTCACATATTCCACAACTCAAACATTTCCATATATCCAGCGATTTAAGAATTTCATCATCTATGCCTATTAGCGCTCTCTCAACAATACTTGCAGGAGAAAATTTCCCATAAACTCTTGTTACAGGACATGCTGAGCTACATTTCCTACATTCAACGCAATAGTAGGCTTTTGATTCATTTATTATTTTATCAAGCATCATTTCACCTTAAGCTTGCCTTCCATTTTAAATGCTTTCAGAAGCTCTGCCACCATTGCCAATTTCCTACCTTTGCCTTCAATTTTTTCCTCTGAAAGAAGGCATTTTTTAACTATAACATCTTTTCCATTCGATATTGCCTCCACAGCTTTCCCCATGTCAAATCTTTTTTCACAGAAAATCAGCTTGCCTTCCTCCTCCATGTATTCATAGCTACAGGTATCACATTCAAATTCTCTTGCTTCCTCTTTCTCAAAAAATTCATAAAAAAATGCATCATCACATATATGATATATTGCAGAAGAGGGACAGGAAGCAATGCAGATGCCACATCCCTTGCAGGAAATGGTGTTTATTTCTACAATATCTCCATTATAACTAAAGCATTCACATAGTGAAACACATATTCTGCATTTTGAACATTTTTCCTCATCTATGGCTACAGGAAATTGCCTATAAATTATAGGAAGCATCTTGAAAGTGAAATGAGAACCCTTATATATCCTTTACTTGCTACAAAATGACGTGCTTATATTCATCGTATCTGAAAATTGGACCATCAATGCATGCATAGTAATTTCCACCAAAAATACAATGTCCGCATTTGCCAACGCCACATTTCATTCTCCTCTCTATTGATAAAAATATTTTTTCCTCATCAATCCCTTTCTTAATTAATTTTTTTATAACTGGTTTAAACATTGCATGCGGGCCACATATTAATGCATATTCATTTCCTTGTATCTCCACCTCTTCTATAATGTCACTCACCAGTCCATTTCTTTCTCCTCCTCTTTCAAATATTTCATCTACTTCTGCATATTTTTTCCATTCCTCAAGCTCGTCTCTGAAAAGCATGTCAGCAGGCTCTCTTGCACCATAAAGTATTTTCATGCTTTTGTAACGCTTCCTGTAAATCATTTCCTTTATGAAACTCCTCAAAGGCAAAATGCCTATCCCTCCAGCAACTATGAGAATATCCTTTCCCTCCAGCTTGTCCATTGGAAAGCCATTTCCATAAGGACCACGGACTCCTACAACATCTCCCTCCTTAATATTGAATATGAAAGAAGTAATTCTCCCAATTTTTTTAACACATATTTCAAAAAAACCTTTTTCATAAGGAGCAGAACATATTGAAATGGGGAACTCGCCTACTCCTGCCACAGAAATTTCAACAAATTGACCTGGTGTGAAATCAATGTCGCTTTCAATTTTAAAAAGTTTCTTGCCAGGAAAAGATTTGCATTCAATAACTCTTTCCCTCACTGGCATGTAATGGTTCATTAAACGGAAATGAAATACACATATATATTTTTAAAGAGAGGGAAGAGGAGAACAGAGAAAAATATGAGAGGAGCCATAGGATAGGTAATGAATACTTCCACCTCATTACAATATTTTTTCAATTCCTGTAACTTTTTATTATCTAACACTTCAAATGCTTTCGCCAAATATTGCTTATTTCTTTTCTCAAAAGCTCTCCTGAAAACAGATGGATTTACCTTCTGCCTTATCAGCTTTCCATTTTTCATTTCTATATTCTCTGCCAGTATTTCTCCTCCTGCATTTTCAATACTTACTTTTTTTGAATAAGGCAGGAAAGAGGATATTATATCTCCAACAATTAAAGATGACAGTAGAGAAACTATTGGAATGTGAATGATTAAATAAGACATGATCCCTGCAGAAAAAATGGCTGAGATAGACATTATAAAAATTTTCAATTCTTTTCTTCTTAGGCTTTCAATCAATCCAAAAAATAAGAAATGGAAGAATAAAACTATTGATAATATTATGAGAAAAGATATAATTGAATAAAAATCCTCGTTAAGGAGAGCGAATATTCCCATTAACAGCTTTACATCCCCTCCACCAATGAGGCTTATCTTCCACATTAAAAAGAGTAAGGAGAAGGAAATAAGAAGGGGAATAAAAAGTAAAAAATCTCGGAAAAGAGAAAAGAGTAAACCTATGGCAAGCAGAGGAAATGTAATTAAATTTGGTATTTTCCTCTCCCTGACATCAATAAAAGATGCTATTAATGATGCTATCAAAGCTATGGCAAAGGCAATCATACTGCAGATGGCTCCTCTCCGCCATGCCAGCTTTTCCTCGGGCGGACTTTTATAACATGAACAGCTTCTGTTACATCATCTATAACTATTGCTATTCCTTTTTCTGCACCCATTTTTTTGATTGCTTCGCCTATGCTTTCTTTCATATAAGTTGGTCTAATTTTATTGAGTGAGTCAATATCCTCCTGAGTGGTAAGGCGATGGCATATGATTATATCTGCATGAGAAAGCACTTCATTGTCCAGAGAGCTAGGTCTTTGAGTGGCAAGTATAAGCGTTAATCCGGGCTGTCTCCCCTGTCTCATCCATCTGTTGATATACACTTCTTTTGTGATTTTTTCTTCCTGTGGAAGGAAAACATGCGCTTCATCAATAGCAAGCCATATAAGAGGGATCTCTGACTCTATATCTATGATGCCCATTTTCCTCTCCTCATCTCTTTTTCTTTCCTTTACCCTTTCTTCAAAAAACATTTCTCCAATTACAGCCAGTATTATCGCCTTCAAATTTTCTGGATATGGACTTAAATCCAAAATCGATATTTTTCCCTTCTGGACTATCTCTGAGCATCTTAAGCCCTTCTTTTTGAAAATTTTCCAGCTTTCAGCCATTGTAAAAAAGTTCTGACAGATGAGCTTAGTTTCATTATCTATTTCATCATCCTTCAATATCTTTTCCTTTATGTCATCTATATCATACTCTTCTTTCAATTCATAAAGTGCTCTCGATATTGCAACTGCTGGAAGCGATGAAAATGATATGCCAAAAAGATTGCACCAGTGAAATGATGAAAGAGCTGAAGTGCTTATTGAAAGTTCTCTTGCATCAATTCCTTTCTCTCTATAATTTTCCACCATTTCTGGGGAAGAGAATATTGTTGCATCAATTCCTTCTGGCATCAATTCCCATTCTTGCAATGCTTCCATCTCTTTTTTATTTGGGAAAACACTTGTCCAGAAAATGCCAAGTGTATCTGCTACAACAATCCCTATATTTCTCCTAATCTTTTCATTTAATGAATAAAATTCCTCCAAAATAACACCCATTGTATATGATTTTCCATATCCTCTTTTTCCACATATAAGCATTACATGTGGTTTTGAAGCATCAATAAAAACTGTTGAGCCAAGAGAACCATCCAAGGCATAGTATTTTCCAATATTCATCAGAGCATTTTCCTTTACATCCCTCCTTCCAAGGATGTAAAGCCTCTCCATAAAAAATATATAGGAAAAAAATAAATTAACTTTTGGATGTGTAATTATTGGACATGTAATTACACAATCCGAAAAGAAAGTGGATTGAGAGTTGTTTATGTTGATTGTATTTCCTGCGAATTTTCTTCCTCTTTTTTGGATGAGAACTGCAGAAAAGGAATATTGAGTATACTTTTAAAAGAAACAAGAATTGATAGAATCATACTTAACCATTCTCTTGCAAAAATAATAGATGGTGATTCCTTAATCCATCTCAAAAAACTTTCAAATTTTATAGAAAATTTACAATCTATAAAAATAGTTGAAAGAGAAGATTGCGGAGAGTGCTTTAAGAGCAAGGAAAAAGAAATTGAAGAAATAAAAGAAAAGGCTTTTCTCTCCCCTATAAAAGCATTTCATATGCTCAGGAAGTTATGGAAGGAAGAAAGAAAACCAATTGTAGTAGAAAGAGAAGCTTGCGCCTTGTGCAGGAGGGAATTATTAAGCTGCATTAAAAGAATAATAAAGGAGTTTGATGATTTTGGAAAGGAAGATGATTCATTTTATGTGCGGAAAATTCGCCCGTATGTGAGACCAATATTTTTTGATACATTTGTGCAATACATTCCTCCTCCTGATGCAGTTTTTATAAGAAGTTATGAAGTTAAAAGAGGTAAAGGCTATCCAATGAAAGTGTCGCTATATGATTTAAAAACTCGTCCAGAAAAGTTGTATTTTATGCTACCTCCTGAATACAACCTTCACATAGAGGAGCTAAAAATACTTCAAAAGGCAAAGGATAAACTTGCAAAACATAGACCAAGAGATGCATCATTCATGGATCCAGAAACTGCAAGAGAATACTTTTATCATTTTGGAAAAGAAAAAATAAAGGAAATTGCAGAAGAAAATTCTTATCATCTTTCTTCAGAAAAGCTGGACATGCTTGCAGACATATTTGCAAAGTATACTGCGGGCTTCGGAATTTTAGAGGATTTACTTGCAGACATAAACATACAGGATATTTATATAAATGCTCCAGTTTCCTGCAATCCCCTGCACATAATATTAGATGGAGAAGAATATGTGACAAATATTTATTTTTCAGAGACAGATGTTGAAGCCTTATCTTCTCGCCTCAGAAGTTTAAGTGGGAGAGGATTTTCTGAAGCATTACCAGTAATGGATGCAGGATTGCTTGAATATGGCTCGAGAATAACTGCAATCTCTCCTCCTCTAACACCAAAAGGAATAGCATTTGCAATAAGAAGGCATAGCCAGACGCCCTGGACTCTTCCAAAGTTTATTTCCCGCAAAATGCTTTCTCCTCTTGCTGCAGGCTTGCTCAGCTTTCTTGTTGATGGACAGGCAACAATACTGATTGCTGGAAGTAGAGGAGCTGGAAAAACTTCTTTACTCTCTGCTCTTATTCTTGAAATTCCTCAGAGATATAGAATATTGACAATAGAAGATACTCCAGAGCTGCCTATTGAAAAGCTTCAGAAGCTTGGATATAAAATTCAGTCATTGATTACAAAATCTGCAGTAGCAGAAGAGGGAATAGATGAGAAAACTGCAATTAAAACCGCTTTAAGACTTGGAGAATCTGTTTTGATTTTAGGAGAGGTTAGAGGAGAGGAAACAAAAGTTCTATTTGAAGCAATGAGAGTTGGAGCAGCAGGGAATCTGGTTATGGGTACAATTCACGGAGCCTCAACAAGAGATGTTTTTGACAGAATAGTATATGACATAGGTATACCACCAACATCTTTTAAGGCAACAGATATTGTTGTAATTGCAGCTCCAATAAGAATTGCTGGCGGGATGGAGAAAAAGAGAAGAGTTATACAAATTTCTGAAGTTGGAAAAAAATGGATGGAAGACGAGGTAGACAAAGTATTTTCTGATATTATGAAATACAATGCTTCCAAAGATGAGCTTGAAGCTACAGATATTTTCTACATGGGTCAATCTGAAATTATTGGAAAAATTGCAATGGATTGGGGCATAAGCATAGAGGAAGCTATAGAGAATATAAAAATGAGGGCAAGAATGAAGGAAAAGATGGTTGAATATGGAAAGACTAATAAGAAATTGCTTGAAGCGAAAGCTGTTAGAGATGCAAACAATGCATACTGGATTATAGTTGAGGGGATGAAGGAAAAAGGAGAGCTTAAGTGGAAAGAAGTGGAAGAGAAATGGACAAAATGGCTATGTGAGTATGCAGGGATAAAATGAATTATGAGAGCATATGTAAAAAATTCATGAAATTTTTCCGTGTAAATGGCTCTAAAGAGGTTAAAGTATCTCAGGAATTTCTGGATAGTCTGCATTTCACCGGTATGGATTTAGAACCTTACGAAATTGTTTATTTTTCTTATATCTGTTCCATAATAGCCCTTTTCATTGCATTGCTCATCGATATCATTATTTTTGCAATATATGACTTCTCTGTAGAAAATATGGGAATATTTACTCTTCTCCTTATCATACTCATCTCCTCAATTCTACCTCTTACAGCCCTTCATTATATAAGTGAATATCCAAAAATAAAGGCGAGATATATGAAAATTCATTCTCTTGGAGACATACCAGAAGTTCTCTCATATATTGTAATGTATCTGAAACTTGTGCCAAATCTGGAAAGAGCTATTCATTTTGCCGCCTCAGAATCTAATACATCGCTGGCAAAAGATTTGAGAAAATTGATATGGGATTTGGAAATCAGAATCCATAAAAGTATAGATGATGCAATAACTTACTTTGCAAACTTATGGGGAAAATGGAGTGATTATTTTAAAAGAGCTCTTCATTTAATAAGAAGTTCTGTTAAAGAAAGGAAGGAGGCAGAGAGGGCAATTACATTAAACAGGGCATTGGATGTAGTGCTTGATGGAACAAAAAATGCAATGATTGCTTTTTCAAATAAACTTCACCAACCAACTCTGGTTATTTATTCCATAGGGGTAATGATACCTCTTGCACTGCTAGCAATGCTCCCTGCTGCAAGCGTAGTCGGCTTAAGGCTTTCAATTTTTAATATTTTTATAATATATGATGTGCTCCTCCCTGTGGCTTTATTTTTCTACATAAGGAAAGTTCTTTCAATGCGTCCTGCCACATTCAATCCACCTGCAATCCCAAAATCAAGTGTAAAAGTAAATAAAAAAATCAACACGCTGTTGTCCTTATTCATTTTCATTATCTTTCTCCCTCTTTTGTATTTTCATAAAATTTTTCTAATATGGGGAATTGGAATGGGCATTTCATTTTACTGCATATCAAGCTATAAGGATTACAAAAAGCTTAGAGACGAAATAAAAGAAATGGAAGAAGAATTCAGCGACTCTCTCTATATATTAGGCAAAAGGATAACAGAAGGAAAGCCGCCGGAAGAAGCTTTTAGTTATGCAGCAGAAACAATGAAGGGTTCAAAAATAGGAGAAATTTTTTCCATTACATCTTATAATCTTATTTCTAGAAGAACGACAGCAAAGGAAGCACTATTTAATAAAGAATATGGCTCGTTGAAAAATGTTTTTTCAGATAGAATAAGAGCAATCATGATGCTTTTTGTTGAAGGAGCAAAGAAAAGTTATGAAGCTGCTGGAGTGGCAATTGTAAAAATAGCAGACCATCTTAAACAGCTTCAGGAAGTTGAGAGAAGAATAAAAGATAATTTAGGTATACTCACATCTTCATTACGCACCACTGCAGTTATTTTCGCTCCTCTAATTGGAGGTGTTACACTTGGCATTACAAAATTAATAGCAAACGTTATCTCCAGCCTAAATTATCCTTCTTTGCCTGAGGACTTATCTATCTCTCTATTTGGAAAAGGTTTTTCTATTCAGCAAGTTCCATATGAATATTTTGTACTCGCTATAGGGATATATATTCTCGTTCTAGTTGTTCTCCTTCTAAGATTTGCTAATGGAATAGATGAAGGTGATGATAAAATAGAATACTTGTATAGCCTTGGCAAGGCTATGCCAATATCGCTATTTATTTTCACCACCTCCACTTTCTTTTCCTCTTTTCTGTTTTTTTCTCTTTGATTTATTGGCTGTGGAGTCCCGAAAAAATTTCCGCTATATAATTCATCCCACTCTATGAAATTA